>DINC01000315.1:6179-6501 GCA_002425885.1 Spirochaetia bacterium UBA5550
TTGAAACTGTAAGACCTATATTTAAATCACAATAATCATAGATGAACACTTCATCTTTCTCTTTATATGGCCGGTGGAGCCTCCCTGCATATTGAATAATTCTCCCTTTAAAAGAGATCGGCATAGCTAAAAAAAGTGTATCAAGCTGAGGCATATCAAAACCTTCCCCGATCAGAGACCCTGTTGAAAGAATATATGGTTTTTCACCTTTAGCAAGCATATCATTAATTTCAACAAGCGCTGCTGTTCTTGCTTTTTTCCCTGTATCACCTTCAAAAAGGAAAGACTTAATCCCGGTATCAGTTGAAAGAGATTCAATTGC
>DINC01000315.1:6540-8571 GCA_002425885.1 Spirochaetia bacterium UBA5550
AAAAATGACATCAGATGCAATCAGGTTTAACCTATCAGTATCATTAACAAGTTCATCCCAGATTTCATATATCGGTTTCTTTTCTGAATCATTTTCAATACAGAAAGAAGTTTCCCGAACTATGACATTTCTTCTAAGAGCAGGATCGGCTATTTCTTCAATTTCATATCTAATTGGCCCGCATTGCATATAAAGTATAGCCTGCAATCCGTCCTTTCTATATGGTGTGGCCGTAAGTCCCGTGATATATCGCGCAGGGATATCTTTCATCACTGCTTCGAATGATACAGCTGGTATATGATGACATTCATCAATTATAATCAGGCCATAGATCCCAAGTAAATCTTTTATATCCTCTCTCCGGGAAACAGTCTGAAGCATGGCTATATCGATAATCCCACGGGTTTTCTTTCTTCCCGTACCTAATATACCAATGCTTTTCTTATCTATATCTATAAATTCAAGCAACCGCTCTTTCCATTGATCAGCAAGCTGTTTGCGGTGAACAAGGATTAGTGTTGGTACGCTCCTTGCGGTAATTATTGCACACCCCATAACCGTTTTACCAGTACCTGGGGGCGACACCAGTACTCCATAATCATGTTTTGTAACTTCACTAACGGATTTTTCCTGTATAGCGGTTAATGTACCTTTAAAAGTAAATTCCACCTGTTCAGTTGATGGCCTCAAATCATTCAATTTAATTGCAGCACCATTTTGTTCAAGAATTTCAATACAGGAATCCAGGGTTCCTCTCGGAAGCTTAATCTCTTTACCGTCATATTCTGCACTGCATATATATCGGGGAGTATTCCATGTGGAGAATCTCATTCTCTGTAATTCAAAAAACTTCGGGTTGGCAAATGTAGCGATTCTACGCAGGAATGATAAAATTTTCGCGGGAATTTTCCCGGCATCAATTATTATCATTGATGAATGCCGGACTTCCACATCAGCATTATACAGACTTTCATTGAAATAATCCGCAACAGGATCAATATCAGTTTCTGCGATATTAATATCAGATTCTTCTGACACGGCTAATTCAAGCTGTTCTTTTGATTCAGATATACGTTCAAGTATGCTTATTACATCTTTTTTTGTTAACCTGCGAATTCCAGCAAGATAAGCCCATTGATCATTATATGGCTTTAAGTCATTATTTACAAAAACAATACGATTGTTTTTTCTGGGTCCGAACTGTAATGGAAGAGCTATCAGATTTCCGAAACCACCCGCTGGAAGATAATCCTGATTCGGGAAAAACCTGTCATAACTTGAAAGATTAAAACTGCCGGATACATACAGAGCCTGTGTCATAACGACAGTCCCGAGCCTGCGGGCTAAAGAAGCATCAACAGGTGAATCGAAAAATATCCAGGCATGCGCACCCTGCCCGGAGCGTGATATTTCAATAGCAGCATCTATCCCAAGATAATTCGCTGCTTTTTTATAGTTTACAACATCCTTGTTCCATGTTGATCCATCAAAATCCGCTGCGAGAAATATAGTTGTATCATCCTCTCTAATAGCATAAGTACCTATGATTTCTTTACCTTCAAGATGAAGCCTCACAGCTTCAAAATCAAGCGGGAGGTATGAGGCGAACCTGCACTCAGAGCATTTAACTTTCGGTTTTTCACAAACTCCCGGTCTCCATTCATTTTTGCAGACAGGTGAATAACCGCTTTTACCTGTTTTCTTATTTTCCCATCTCCGTGGATACACATCCTCACGGCATCTGAATAGTTTCAGAAAGAGTTCAATCTTCTGTTCGGGTGTTACTGGAGGTTCAGAAAATACAGGTATACCTGTAAAACCGGAAATACCTTTTGACGAAATTAATTCTGAAAGTTCTTTCTCAAGAACAGTTTTTTCTTTTTCAATTTCAAGAAGCCGCTGCTCAAGATACTCTATTCTTAAATTATCATTCATAAATAAAATTCAGATAATCTTGAGAGAAATCTCTTAAGGCTGACAGATTTTTCCGCAGCTTTATTAAAACTCCACTTATCATGAACAAAACTTATC
>DINC01000049.1:0-3037 GCA_002425885.1 Spirochaetia bacterium UBA5550
ATGGAAAAAATTAACACTCCTTATCACAATAATACTTATATTTATTAATAACAGAAATATAGATAAAGAGGAGAACCCAATGAAAATTGAATTTGTCGGTGGTGCAAGAACAGTTACAGGTTCATCATATATTATCAAAGATCAGGATTTTACAATTATGATCGACTGCGGTATGTTCCAGGGGAAGCAGGAGCTGACCCAGAGAAACCAGCTTGGTCTTATTTATGCCCCCCCTAAGATTGACTGTATGCTTCTTACTCACGCGCATATAGATCACAGCGGCCTCATCCCGAAACTTGTAAAAGGCGGGTTTTATGGAAATATTTACGCGACAAAAGCCACTGTTGACCTATGCTCAGTCATGCTCCCTGACAGCGCCCATATACAGGAAAATGACATCAAATGGATAAACAAGCGCAATAAAAAACTTGGAAGGCCGCAGGTTGAACCGCTCTACACAGTGGAAGATGCGGATAACAGCATAGATAATTTTGTTCCTGTTAATTATGGGGAAATTATACAGGTTCACCCACGCGTGGAAGTAAGATTCAGAGATGCTGGTCACATACTGGGCTCATCATTTATTGAGATGTGGGTTGCTGAAAAGGGTAAAAAGACCAAGATTGTTTTTTCCGGTGACATCGGAACTAAAGATCAGGCAATTATAAAAGACCCGGAGACCCTTGAAGAAGCCGATATAGTATTAATCGAATCCACTTACGGAAACCGTCTCCACAAAAGCAAAGAAGATACATATAAAGAATTCAAAGAGATTCTTCTGGACTCAATTAAAAAAAAGGGGAATATAGTAATTCCCGCTTTTGCTGTTGAACGTACACAGGAGATTATTTATGATCTCAACAGATTGTTCAAAAGCGGAGAATTACCGAGAATACCTGTATATATAGATTCACCCCTTGCGATTTCCGCCACTGAAATATTCAGGAGTAACCCTCAGTGTTTTGATGAGGATATGATTAAATTACTTAATTCCGGTGACAACCCCCTTGATTTTCCGAATCTTAAATTCACAAAGTCATCGGATGAGTCAAAGCTCCTTTCCAAAGAAAAAGGAGGCGCAATCATAATCTCTGCAAGCGGAATGTGTAACGCCGGAAGAATTCAATATCATCTCCAGAACAACCTGTACCGTCCGGAATCCAGTGTTATTTTTGTAGGCTACCAGGCAGAGGGGACATTGGGGCGCCGGATAGTTGAAGGAGCAAAACAGGTGAAGATATACGGAGAGGACATTGCTGTTAATGCCAATATACACACTCTTGGCGGATTTTCTGCTCACGCTGATATGAACGGATTAACTGACTGGCTGAAAACAAACGGTAATCCTAAAGCAAAAGTCTTTGTTGTTCATGGTGAGGAGGAGTCATCTGAAAGCTTTGCAAAACATGTTACACAGGAACTGGGCCTCACATCTTATGCTCCTCACTGGGGAGAGATTGTTGACCTTGACACAATGCATTCTGAATTTGCCCCTTACGGATCTGAATCGGATGAAAAATATCTCCCTGTCGACAGTCAGATAGAGGCACTGACCAGCAGCGTTAATATTCTGATTTCGAAATACAGCAAGGCTAAATCAGAAAACAGGCTCGCGGATATTAAAAGGCTTCAGGAGGATATTAACGATGCCAAGGAGATGCTCGCTGTAATAATCGACGAGCTTTAATATATCTATGATTTACAGAAGCCTGCGGCCCGTGCCTCAGGCTTTCTGCAAAGGGAATGACACACTGCTATTGAAAGGGCATCTGCTGCATCATCGGGCCCATTAATTTCACCAAGATTCAGGATCTTCTTTATCATAAACTCAACCTGGCCCTTCTCCGCTTTGCCGAAACCTGTAATTGAATTTTTTACCTGGGTTGGAGTATATTCAAAAAAAGGAATTTCCTTAAGCTTAAGAGTAAGCATAACAACACCTATTGCTGCTGCAACATTCATCACTGTTTTGCTGTTTTTCTGAAAAAAAAGTTTTTCCACAGAGGCGCAGTCAGGCCGGTATTCATCTATAACAGCATCAAGGCTCCTGTGTATATTCAGGAGCCTTGCTTCAACCGGTTCAGATGGCGATGTTTTGATAATTCCGTAATTGAATACTTTAAATTTGTCGTTAATCACCGACCATCCTAAAATATCATACCCGGGATCAATTCCAAGTATTATCACTACTGCTCGCTTATTTTAAGCATTATTTCATCAGAGATATCATAATTTGAATAAACTTCCTGAGCGTCATCCTGCTCCTCAAGAAGCTCAATAATTCTCATGCACTGGCCTGCTTTTTTCTCATCAAGGGGGACTGATGTTTTGGCAATATATGTAAGCTGATTCTCAATCAGGGTATATTCTTTCTTCACAAGAAAATCTGAAATTTCATTATAACCATCAGGACTGGTTGTTATAACAATATTCCCGTCCTCTGTTTTAACATCTTCAACATCAAAATCAAGGAGCATCTCCATGATTTCATCTTCAGTGACTTTGCCCCCTTCAATTATAATGAGGCCTTTTCTATCAAAAAGATAATTTACAGAACCGCTTTCGCCAAGATTACCGCCATTTTTGCCGAATATTGCCCTTATCTCCGGAGTTGTGCGGTTTTTATTATCTGTAATACAATCAACCATTATAGCTACTCCGCCAGGTCCGTAACCTTCATATCGCACCTCTTCATACACAGCTCCCTCAACATTACCGACCCCCTTTTTAATAGCTCTGTCGATATTATCATTAGGCATATTTGATGCTTTTGCTTTTAATACTGCGGTTCTGAGCCTTGGATTGGAATCGATATCCTCCCCCCCTGCTCTCGCGGCAACTGTTATCTCTCTTATAATCTTTGTGAAAAGGGCACCCCTTTTTGCATCAACTGCCCCTTTTTTTCTCTTAATTGTAGACCATTTATTATGTCCTGACATAGAAACCCCTTACAAATTCGGATTGGTATTAGATGCAATATACTAATAGCCCCTTCTTATTTTCAACTGTAATTTTGTAATCATATCCCTTGAGAGAA
>DINC01000049.1:3057-3762 GCA_002425885.1 Spirochaetia bacterium UBA5550
GCTTCTTCATATTTCGCTGTTTTTGTATAAATCTCCGCAAGATTCCATCGAATTTTCCCCGGATTCATATTTTTGAACTGGTATTTTAAATTATCTATTTCAGTCTCTACTTTCCCCTGATCATCCTGCAGCATTTCAAATTCTTCAAAATTATTAAAATCCTGCTTATATATTACTTCACTCTTCATCTCATTAATTTTCTGATTTATTGAAGCCAGTTCTTTTTTCTTCTGCTCAATCCTTTCCTGGATCATTTTCTGGTATTCTATCCCGTTCTGATACAACTCAATACTCCTTGTATATTTAAGATTACTGTATGACATATCAGCAAGGTATTCGAGGGATTTCGATCTCCTGTAAAGATCATCTTCGCGCAGCAGTCTCAATGCTGCTTTGAAAGAAGATTCTGCAAGTGTATAGTTACCTGTATGAAAATATGCAAGATAACCCAGAGAATAATGGACTCCCCCATCCTCCGGTTTATACCTCAGATACTCATTGTAGTTCTTTTCAGCTTCCATATATTTTTTAATTGATTCATACAAACTCGCAAGCTTCAGATATATATCCGGATCAGGCGTTTCTCCCGACTCCTTTACAAATCTTTCAAGATGATACGCTGCCTTTTTTTTATCTTCAGTTCTGAACAGAGCAAGTCCCAGTTCGCGCGAATACATATAATTGTTTTTATTAAAAATATATGCC
>DINC01000044.1 GCA_002425885.1 Spirochaetia bacterium UBA5550
GCTACCGGATCATTGCTTAAACTAAAATGTTTATAGTTTATACACTGATGCAACCGATCAGTCGACCAGATTTATAAATTTAGACGTCAGATATTTTGTCACCGCAAGATAATTGGATAGACACATACACCATAATTGCTAAAAACAGACTCCGGGTATAAACGGCGGGCCATGATTGAGAGCATATTAAAATACAGTGAATTCACATGCGGTATAATACTGCTGATTTTTTCTGTTCTGCAGTTCACATATAAAAACCGCCAGTTTATAAACTACAATATAGCGGGTCTCTTCTTCTGTTTTTCCTATGTCATACTGATGCTCTGGTCTTTTAAATCGGGGTTTATTTATTTCGTACCATGGCTTATATACACAGATATAGCAGTCGCCTTCGCCATAGGTCCTCTGGTTTACTTTTACATCAACATTTTGATCGGGAATAAAACACCGGAACTGCGGCGTTACCTGCTTCATTTCATACCTGTGGCTTCAATCCTATGCATAATAATTATGAATAACATAATTGATACTACAATTATCTCTTACTACTACAGCAACCGCCCGTCCTATCCCTTGTACACCCTCCGTCCCATTGTGAGAGTTATAGATATTATCTCCAATATCTACATGCTGTCATACTTTATTCCTGCAGTGATGAATGTTTATAAACTACTCAATAACGGTAAACAGAAAGAGATGGAACAGTTGAAAACAATCCTGTATTACATGTCTTGTATTCTTTTTTTAAGCATCCTCATGCTCATAGCAAGCGCCACAGGTAGCAGCACATTAGCCATAACTTCCATCTATCTTCTTACACTTGCGGCAGTCTGGTACTTCATCTTTTCATTCCGCCACCCGGAGTTTACACAGAAGGCAATAAAAGAGGCAAGAACAATCCGATATGAGAGCACTATGCTTAATGGAATAGATTCCGCCGCTGTTCTCGGGCGTCTTGATGAACTGATGGAGGATGATAAAATTTATTCTGACTATGACCTGACTCTGCCGAAACTCAGCACAGAGCTTATGATCACCCCGCACCAGTTATCCAGAATACTCAACTCAGAAAGGAGAATAAATTTCAGGTCACTGGTTAACTCCTACCGGATAAAGGAATCGATACGTCAGATGGCAGAACACCCGGACAGGACAATCCTTGAGATTGCCCTTGCAAGCGGCTTCAACTCAAAATCTTCTTTCAACTCTGTTTTTCTGAAATCAACAGGAAAAACACCGAGCGACTACAGGGAGAGCCTGAAAGGATAAAACTATCCGCAAAAATAAACAGGCGTCATATTGACGCCTGCGTACGAATCATAACTCTTATATTTTAATTCTATCTTACATCAGTTCTTCTTACATCCTTTGCTTTGATCGCAACAGGCCCGTTTGTTGTAAGCACCCTGTAACTCTCTCCGCGCGAAACAATAATCCCCTGTATCGTTCTTCCGCTGTAAAGAGTAATCACATCGATCCTTCCGTATTTAGTTTTCATCTCAGCAGGGGTAAGACCGGTCTCTTCTTTTATCTGTTCGTTGATCTCTACTTCTGATTTTTCTATCTCTTTAAAAATATCCTTCAGTTCATCAGGAGTTTTATTTTCAACGTTCTCAACAACCGGTGTTTTCTCAAGCTTTGAAAGCTCTAATGTTTCAACTTTATTTACTTCGCGCAGTTCAACAATCTCTTTCTCTGTTTCAACAACAGCGCTGTTACCTTTCTCTACCAGCTTCTCATCTGCGGCACCGGCTGTTCTCTTCACGTTTACGACCCCTTTACCAACCGCAATGATTGACTTAGTCCCTGTAAACTCTGTGAGAAACTGTGTTCCCCTGACAGAGGCAACAGCAGTGGGGGTCTTAACCGCGTAACCGTGACGCTTTTGAAGTTTCTCAACACTGGAAAGAACTTTCCCTTTATTAAGCGAAATCTCCCGTTTAGATACATCAGTTATGGATGATATTACTGCTTCAGTGTTAGACTCAAATCTAATCACAAGGCCGTCACTGCTTTGAAGTATCAGTGTTGACTTCTCCCCTATAGTAAAAATATCCCCTTCCTGAACAACACCTTTCACCTCTACCGCAACCGGCGCACCGCTTCTTGTCTGTGTCACAGAACCGGTAAAGAAAGATACAAATATTTCATTCTTTGTCTCTTTCGCGCAGGATATAAACATTGCTGCGGCAGAGATTGCCGCAAAAATCAATATTTTTTTAAATAATTTCTTCGGATTCATTGTCCTCTCCTTGTACTCAATTTGTTTAATGCAAAAAAAATTCCCAAATATATCCACACTACAGCCGTATATCAAAGGCATGATATATTTACAGATAGAGAACACTCTGATTTATTTTTTTTGTTAGTCAATCGTTTTTGGAATGTAAAAGGTATAAATATGGAGCAATTGCCGCCCCTGCAGAAAATCACAAAAGCGGCATTGGGGAAGTTGAAACCTACACCCTGAAAAAATCGACCCTGCTCTTTAAAATATCGGACATAGACGTAATCTCTTCAGCCATGGAAGCCATCTCTTCTGCTGCGCCTGCGATAGACTGCGTCATTTCATTAATGCCCCCCGATGCCCGCACAATCTCCTCGGTGGAAATTCGATGTTCATTTGTTGCATTCTTAATCTCTTCGGTTTTTACACTTACAACATCAGATACATCTGCAATGCCGTTCCGTGCCTCGATCTGCCTGTTCATGAAACCGGAGACTTTATTCATCATTGCCATAACCTGTTCAACACCATGAATGATTACTCCAAAAACTCTTACAGCTTCATCAACTCTTGAGCTTCCGTTTTTAATCTCTTCTTCATTGGACTTTATAAGCCTGTTGATGTCCTTGATGCTCCCCGCAGTCTGATCTGCAAGTTTTGATATCTCATCAGCAACAACCGCGAATCCGCGCCCTGCTTCACCGGCCCTTGCTGATTCGATAGCTGCATTAAGGGAGAGGAGATTTATCTGTTCAGATATATCATTGATTATCTTGATTATATTGTAAACCTGGGAAGAACTGTCTTCAATCTTGTCCATACTCTCTGTCATTGAACGAAGTGATTTCTCTCCGTTACGCGCTTCAGAAGTCATCTTTACACCGAGGCTTATGGACTCATCAATACTGCAGCTTGTTTCATTTATCAGATCTGAAAGTTCACTTATCCTGCTAATCAGGGCTTTCATGCTTTCAGCCTGTACTTTTGTGCTTTCAGAGATCATCTCCATACCGGCAGAGAGCTCCTCTGTGGTAGCATTAACCTCCTCTATTGAAGACGCCTGGGACTGTGAATTATCAGAAAATATTCCTGTTGCCCTGTTAAGTTCGCCGGCCATATTGTTCAGTTCCACTGCGACCTTTTTTATATCAACAACTACATTTTTAATCTTTTCAACGAACATGTTAAAGTTACCCGCGAGTCTTCCAATCTCATCTTCCGAGACCTCATTAATACTCACAGTGAGGTCCCCGTCACCCTCAGCAATCTCCTTCAGTCTTTTGTTAACCCTGTTAAGCCTTCTTATCACTGCTGAACCTAGAAAAAGGCGCACGCCAATAACATATCCTGCTCCAGACAGACATACAACAACAGATAAATAGAGTAGAAGTTTATTAATAAGACCCCGTATTACACCTGCTTCACGGCCTATAAAAAGCATACCTGCAACTTTTTTTTCTGAATCAACAATGGGGATATAGGAAGTAAAGTATTTCATACCCTGGATCATTGCATTACCATAATAGATTGAACCCTGTTTTAACACCCTGTCAGAGATTGCATCTATCCCCAGCTTTGTTCCTATTATTCTTTTGCCGCTTGCATCTGTAATTGTTGTGGATGACCTTTCATCCTTATAAAATACCGTGACGTGACAATCAAGGATAGCTTTCTGTTTATCCACGAAGCTGTCTCCACTTAATACATATCCCATAGAAACAGCTCCGATTATTCGACCGTTTTTATCTTTGAGAGGAGCCCCAGCCCTTATTGAAAATTTCACCACCGCACCTTCTTCAATACTGACGAAGCTCTCCCCTCTTAATGCTCTTTGAATATTCACCTGGCTGCTGATGTTGTCACCGGATTTTTCCGGTGAATGAGCCCTCACAAAAACATTACCATTTATGTCAGTAACAACAAAATAATCCATCCCCATCGACTTCATTGCCGAAAGCCCAATCTTCACTGCCTTTTCCCTCTCCTTTCTGCTGAATGCGTCAACCAGTTCAGGTGATGACGTGAATAATCCTGCCGCATTGAGAGCCTGCTGCTGCATTGAATTCACATTGCTGATTATAATGTTTGATTTATCCTTAACCTCCAGTGCAATGTTATCACCAAGCACCTTTTTTATAACAAGCACCATGCTTATTGATACTATAAGCAGAAAGATTATAAAAAAGAGAATCCCCATAAGTGTAAATTTCCTGGAAATCTTCATGTTAAGAAGAATGGAATTTAATTTTCTCATCACAATCACCGGTAATATTATATTCTTTATATTTATTTCATTTGTTTAAAAATATTATTTTTCGCGTAAAGTAAAAGTCAATCTATTAAACAGTCCAACCGGACTGAACATTCAAAAAATTTCAGCGAACAGCGTTCCGGACTGATCAGTTTCAAATTAATATACATTTCTTAAAAGAAAAATGTGGTAATTATAGCGGCAGACACGAACGGGATTATTTAAATAATATCAATTGATAGTATCATTCTCCGGGGAAATCATCAGACACTCCGCTGGTGACGACTCATTACGTTTAACAGTAACAATGAGGCTCTGAAGATCGTGATTGTCCTCATGCCTCACACAGATTATCAGATCATCAAAATGTGTCAGGTAAAATCTGCACTTCATGCATTCATGTATATTCATTTTCAACTTGTTCCTGTTAAAGATACAGTGTCTGTTGCAGGACCTATATTCTTGATTTAATTTTATGACCTTGCGGTCGATCTCATACCGGTAGTGTAGTTACAGTCATAATACGGGTGAATATTTTTATTTAAAATTCATTTTTTTAATTACCTTTTATCCTTGTAATAAAGATGTCAATAAAGTATCCGGAATTATAAAGGTATCGGGATTATACTCCGGAGGTTTATATGAAATACCGATTTGATACTGTTATAGACCGGCATGGAACAGGCTGCGAAAAGTGGGATATGTGTGACCGTATTTTCGGAGGAGAGGATCTTCTCCCTCTATGGGTTGCTGATATGGATTTCCAGTCGCCGCCGGAAGTAATTAAAGCTCTTGCGGAGAGAGCAGCGCACGGAATTTTCGGCTACACAGCATATACAGATTCAGCATACGAATCTCTCATACAATGGTTCAGTAAAAGGCGCAGCTGGAATATTGAGAAGGAGTGGATTGTCTACTCACCTGGAGTTGTACCCGCCCTGAGCCTCCTGGTGCAGTCACTCACAGCGCCCGGTGAAGGTGTAATTATACAGAGGCCTGTTTACCATCCATTTATGCATGTTGTTGAGGGTAACGGGAGACATCTCCTTAATTCACCGCTCAGACAGAACAGTGACGGAAGGTTTATCATGGACTTCGATGATCTCAGGGAGAAAGCATCCGATCCATCAGCAAAGATGATGCTCCTGTGCTCACCGCACAATCCTCCGGGAAGAGTATGGAGCAGAGAGGAGCTTGAAACTCTTATAACAATCTGCGCGGAGAGAGATATAATAATTGTGTCTGACGAGATACATTGCGATCTGACATATAAAGGGATAACGCACATCCCGCTCCCTCTTATTAATCCTGAATATTCCGGCAGAATCATAACATGCACGGCACCAAGCAAAACATTTAATCTTGCGGGACTTCAGCTCTCCAACATAATTATCCCGGACAGAACTCTACGGAAAAAATTCCGGCAGGCGCTGATGAAAAACGGCATGATTGATCCCAACTCCTTCGCGGCAGCTGCAATGGAGGCTGCGTATAATCACGGAGCGGAGTGGCTTGATGAACTGATGGATTACGTTAAAGGGAACCTGGAGTATATGAAACACACCTTCAGAGACTCTCTGCCGCAGATTAAAGTTCTTGAGCCTGAGGGAACATATCTTGTATGGACAGACTTCAGAGGATTCGGGCTCAACTACAAAGAACTTCTGAGAATATTTATTGAAGAGGCAAAAGTAGCTCCAGGCCAGGGGAACATCTACGGCCCCGAAGGTGAAGGTTTCATGAGATTTAACCTCGCCTGCCCCAGGGCTATACTTGAAGAGGGGATTGAGAGAATAATCAGGGCATTAACTAAATACATTTAATATATGCCGGATATCTATTCCATTCCGCCGAAAAATTTCGTCACTGATTTTATCCGGTTGCCGTAGATCATTGAGAAATAGGTATCCCTCAGTTTTATTGTTCCTCCTCCGGTAAAGCTGTATTCAAGATAGAGGGAATATAACTGGTTATCAGATGAATCTTTCATTACTATATAAAATACAGCATTTCCTGAATCCTTCATGAACCTGATCTTCTCAAGCTCAAGATTGCTCCTCCTGCTGTCATAGAGAAAAAAGGCGAACCTGTCAATAAGCCGCGAGCCGGTATTCCCGTCTCTCACCATTGAACCGAGGCATTTTCTTATCTCATCCTCCCTGCCGGGATTATCCATTATTATCCTTGCCATAAATGCACCCCTTAACCCGGCAAGTTCACCCTCGCCAATATCAGCCAGTACCGCAGTGTTCATAAAAAGGATTATGATAAAAAAAGCAGGTAGTATATGTTTCACCCTGTCCCCCGTAAAATATGTCGCTTAACTTTATAAAGAAAAATCCCGATAAATTATATGAGTTCAAATCATCTGATGGCAAGATTTTTTTAATGAAAACAAAAAATATAATAATATATACTCTCCTCGCACTGCTGGTGCTGATGCCATTTGCTTATACAGTATATGCCTACTCAGCAGGTTATAAAGCCTTCAGTGAATCAAGAGATCTTAACCAGCCCCTCCCTACAAAACTTTATGACCGCAACGGTGAACTGATCTCTGAACTCTACGATGAATACAGAGAGTATGTGAAATTTTCCGACATACCGGAAACATTGATTAAAAGCTTTCTCGCAGCTGAGGACAGCTCATTTTTCATGCACACAGGCTTTGATGTCGCAGGTATACTCCGTGCGATTATTATTGACATCGCAAGCGGAGAGATGAAACAGGGGGGCTCAACAATTACCCAGCAGCTTGTTAAGCAGATCTATACAGGGAGAGAGAAGAGCATTAAAAGAAAGCTCGTTGAACTATTCATTGCCCGTGAATTCGAAAAACGATACTCAAAAAACGAAATTCTTGAGATGTACCTTAACCAGATATACATGGGACACGGAGTCTACGGCATAGCCGCTGCATCTGAATTCTATTTCGGGAAGAGACTGCCTGAGCTTAACGCGGCAGAGGCCACTCTCCTTGCGGGAATCCCCTCCGCTCCAGACAGGTTCTCCCCTCTTAAAAATCCTCAGAATTCACATAACAGGACTCAGGCGATAATCTTTAACCTCATAGCCTCAGGATACATCAGCAGAACAGATGCTGCCGCACAGTTTAACGCGATGTGGGAAACTCTATCCGAAAAATTAAAAACAGAGTTTCCTGAAGCCGGAATCCGCTGTGAAAGCAAAGACAGGGCACCATGGCTCACGGAATTTGTCAGGCGTGAGCTTATATCCGGATACGGCGAAGCTGCTGTTTACAGGGGCGGAATGAAGGTTATGACAACAATAGATCTGTCGTACCAGGGGATATCCGACTCGCTCATCACTTCATCACTGGAAGCGCAGAACAGAATCTCCGCAGGCTACAACAGGTCAAGACTCTGGAAACTGGAGGCGCAGATTGCGACAAAGGCCCTCCCTGCGAACGAAAAACAATCTTTTAAAAGTGAAGCCATGAAAACCGTTGTCCATTTCAACAGGGAATTTATAAAATCAGTTTCCGATGAACTTGAAATTCTTTCACTTATATCAGATCTTCCTGCTATTGAAAAGCAGGTATCAGCACATATTGAATGTTACGAAAAACTGATGGCACGGTCAAGAGCCGAAGGCGCCCTTGTTGCGATCGATCCCCGCACAGGGGAGATCCTCGCCATCACCGGGGGGAGCGAATTCAATCCGGTTAATCAGCTCAACCGCGCGGCGCAAAGCAGAAGGCAGCCTGGCTCTGCATTCAAGGCTTTTGTTTATGGCGCAGGCATTGAATCAGGGGCTATAAACGCCGCGACTCCGATTCAGGACTCACCTGTTTTCTATGGAGGAGGGAGTAAAAGCTGGTCTCCGTCAAATTATGACAAAGACTACTCGGGGCGCGTGCTTGCCAGGAAAGCTCTTGCTCTTTCTCTTAATATAGTATCAGCAAAGGTATATGACCTCACCGGCGGAAAAAAGATCGCTGACTTCGCATCGCGTATGACAGGGGTGCAGAAGGAGAGATTCCAGGTTGACCCTACACTCTCTCTCGGTACAAGTGAACTTACACCTCTTGAAATCGCTTCAGGTTTCGGCGCATTCGCCAACAAAGGTATACTCATTCCTCCCCATGCCATTAAAAAAATTGAGGACAGGCACGGCATGGAGATATACAATGCCGGCAGTATAAAACCTCTTAAAGCTACTGACGAAAATACTTCGTTTATCATGACAGACATGATGCGAGATGTAATAGAATCGGGAACCGCTTCTTACGCAGTAAAGAAAGCAGCAGGTTTCCGGCTGCCCTGTGCAGGTAAAACAGGGACAAACACAGGTTTCCGGGACGCGTGGTTTATCGGATATACTCCGGATCTTTCTGCTGCTGTGTGGATCGGGTGCGATTCCCCGGAGTATTCTCTCGGCTCAGGGCAGAGCGGTTCAGCTTCAGCAGCGCCGGTATGGGGAAAATTCATGGCACAGGTCTACAAAACACGGGAGAAAACGTCTTTCCATGGCAAGCCCTCCGGTGTTGTTATAAAAAATGTATGTTCTGTCACCGGCGGGATACCTGATAAAGGGTGCCCCGCAAGGAGAGAATTTTTTACTTCAGGCTACGAGCCTGCGGAAAAATGCGACGGCCTCCATGGAAGGCTTTCCAACATTAAGGAACTTGTCAATAAAGGGAAAAAGAAGATGTCACCTGAAAACGGGACAACACTCTTCAGTGAAGAAACACCTGAAGAAAAATTTGAAGAGGAGAATTTCTTTTTCGACTGATATATAGTAAATTATCAAAAACAGCCATAAAACACTATTTAAAACAATAAGGATATTTACATGCAGGTATTCTGTTCAAATTGCAATACAGCCCACGAAGTGACACAGGACCAGGCGGGAGACAAAGAGCGTTCAGTTATCCACTGCAGCAGGTGTGATAAAAATATCAAACTTCAGTTCTGCCCCCACTGCGGCTCATTCTACTCCATAACTTTCGCCAACATTAAAAACGGAAGGTACAGGTACAGATGCCGTAAATGCATGAAAGACTTTGCCATAGAGTTTACAGGCGATAAACCGGATCTCCGCGTGCTCACAAGGGCTGCTGCCGACAGGCCATTGCAGGTAATCAATACAGAACAATCTGCCAGGTTATCCCGGACTGCTCAGACACCGCTCCGGGTTGAAACTTCACAGACAATACCGGCACCTGCATCTTCACCTGCCATTCAGGAAGAACAGCCGCAGAACGATCAGACAGTTTCTGCTGAAAAAATTGATGTGGCAAGCTTTATCAGCAACAGCATCAACTCATTCAGCATCAATGAGCTCTTTGCAGCTGCCGCAGGAGCATTCTCATTCAACAGGCTCCTTGTTGCATCCGGAGGTGTTGTAATGATGCTTCTCCTCATGGCAATTTTTAATAAAGCTGAAAATTTATGGTTCAGCGGCGGAACTGCCTTATATCCTTTTGCCGGTTCAATAATTGCGTTAATTCCTCTTGCCATAATCTTTTCGTTATATACCGCAACTGCCGCAATAATCTCGCGCATAACACTTGATATTATTTTTCACAACAAATCTCCGGAATGGGATGACATCATAAAGTTTTCATTTAAAACAGCTCCTGCAGTTTTTCTGGGCAATATCGCAGTGCTTCTTGCAATTAGTGCTCTTCTTGTCCTTTTCGGAAGGATACCGCTGCTGGGACCTGTCATCTTTTCACTGATATTTTTCCCTGTCTATCTCGCGGGAATAACAATCACGCTGTTATGCGTAATCGGAATCTGGTTCTATCCGCCAATATCAGCACACAGGGAAGGTGGAATTTTCGGGAACATGAAAAATCTTATGCTGTTCATTAAGAAGCATAATCTGGCCATGTTATATATGATACCGGTAATCATGCTTGTTTCAATAATCACTCTAACTGCAATCTTTCTTATACATACAGCAGCATTCTCTTTTACAATTTCACTTTCTCAATGGCTCCTGGGAATTGACGCCGGAGGTGTGTTCGCATCAATTCCAGCATCCTTTATAAAAGCATCAGAATCAACAATCAGCGGACTCGGAAACGGACTCTTCAGACAGCTCTCTATCAATCTCGGGATGACCCATCATGTAAGCGGATTTATATTAGGAGTAATCATGATGTTCATAACGACACTGCTTCTCTCTATAGCTGTATCAGTAACCGCGACAGTTTCATCTCATATTTATATTGTAATGGAAAGGGGTCTTACCATTGACGACAAAAAGAAAGGAGCTGTTTTTTTGATCCTTACATTAATGCTGTCAGTTATGCTGCTGCTGAAAAAACTGATATAATCCCGAAGCAGAATTTAAACTTTTACAAGCACATTGAAAAGCTTTGCATCAGTTAATGCTTCTATACCATAGTTGATCCCCGATTCAAGTGCGATCATCTCCCCTTCGTTCAAAACAACTTCATCACTATCCCTGTATAAAATTTTTACACTCCCTTGAAGAACGCAAAACAGTGTTTCCATAGTATAATACTCTTTATCAATACTCTCACCTTCTCCGAAAGAGAAAAAACGTATCTCTGTATTTCCGTTATCAATTAAAGATTTACTCGCAATTTTATTCCCGGTATGCTTTACCATGTCACCCATTGCAACAGGTTCATAAGGATTAATATTTTTCAGATATTTCATCTCTATTCCTCTTTAACAACAATAAGCAGCATTTTCATATCCTCCTTTGCTGTAACCTGATGCGGAATATTTGCAGGCATAACTACCATTTGTCCACTTGACGCCTCCATTACTGAATCTCCAATTTTAACAGTTGCAATTCCCTGGTGAATATATATGAGTGCATCACCTTTTGCCGCGTGAGGTCCCACACCTTCACCCTTACCAAAGGCAAGCGCAGTAAGACCGACACCTTTCTTCTGTGCCATTGTCACACTTTCAATCTGACCTTCCTGACAGTTTACAAGGCTGTCAAAATCAACAACTTTCCCCTTTGCAATATTTTTGATTAACTCCTGCATTGAGAATTCTCCTTTAATTTATTATAAAATTAATATATTTCATTTATTATAAATTAAAATGATCTGGGTCAATTTGTTCAATTTTT
>DINC01000222.1 GCA_002425885.1 Spirochaetia bacterium UBA5550
CAGTTTTTAAATTTTTTGCTATTTTTGATTTTTCATTCATCTCTTTCAGGAGATTTCTGGTAACCATGTTTATGTTCTCTGAAGCGAGAGATTGCCTTAATTTTTCAGCTTTTTCAGTATCAGGAGCTTCCGTTTTGTACGATTTAACTACAGGAGTGAATATATAAAGTCCTGCTCCTGAGCTGATTACAGGTGAAGCTGCATTTACATTCAGTGCAAGGCATTTATCAGTGAAAACAGGGGATTTACTGATGGCGGAAATCTCCTTTGAATCCTTCCCTTCTGTTTTAACGGGTTCCCCGATTTTAAAAGATGCTGAACGTGAGACCTTGCCGTTAAGAATCGCAGCAGCAGCACTGAAAGATCCCCCTGCTGTTGATACTGCATTTATCTTTTCAGTGAGGTCGTTTTTAATCTTTTCAAGTCTCTTCTCTTCAATCTCTTTTTTTATCTTTTCTCTGTCTGTTTTAGGGTCACTTATTTTGACCTTGCTTGCGGCAATTTCAGAGTCAATATCAGAGTCAGAGACAGTTAATTCCTTCTGATATCTTTTTTTCATATCATCATTTGAGAGAAACGCGTACTGAATCTGTATATTGGAGCTTTCAGATATCGATTTTGATGCAATATCCTCTTTTGCCACAGCGGCTCCTGTATTAATCATAAAACGCAGGTCGGATATAGCTATCTCTCTACGCATGATTTTTTCATATTCATCTATTCCGAGCCTGTTATTTCTCAGGACTGCCTGAAAATAATCGGGATCGAATCTGCCGGTTGAAGGATTTCTGAAATCCGGTGAATTCTTTATAATTCGCGAGATACGGTCATCTGTTATGCTGAATCCGTTTTTTCCGGCTTTCTCCGCAAGGAGTATTTCTATGAGAAAATTATCCAGGATAAAGCTGTCCATCTTCTGATTCCGGAACTGGCTGAACTTCATGTCTCTGTATCTGAGGAAATCAAGGGTGTGGATTTTTTTACCGTTTACAACAGCAATTGTTCCCTGGTCGGATGTACCGCAGCTTGTCATGTCAGGCATTCCGAATGAAAAAGCTATTATACCTACAAAAAATGCAAGGAGAAAGTATCCTGTATATTTTACTATTTTGTTTTCTGAATTTCGCATTTTAACCTTCTTGAATTACTTTTATTTATTTCTTTTTTTCAGGTTTTTCGGCTTCATCTACCAGCATAACCGGTATTCCGTCTTTAACAGGGTATTTCAAGCCGCATTCTACGCATATAAGTTTCTGGTTTCTTGCGTCATATTCCACATCACCCCTGCAAGCGGGACATGCCAGAATCTCCAGCAGTTTTGTATCGATCATTTTATATACTCCGGAAAGTTAATCAGATAAATAATCTATTAAAACTGTGCCATAAGAGTCAATCAAAATACTTTAGAAAGGTGCTGTTTGCTGAATGCAGGTAAAGTTTCTCCCGTTGATTATATATTTTACTTGAAAAATGGTACGGTAAAAAATTTTTTAAATTTCATGCAGCAGAACGTATTAATAATTGAACCGGAGGAGCGTGTAATGTCAAAAAAAGGTATTGTTTTATTAAGCGGGGGGCTTGATTCAGCTACAACAGCAGCTATTGCTATAAGCATGGGGTATACTCTATCGGCCATGACATTTATGTATGATCAGCGGCATAAGGTGGAGGTCTCTTTCGCTGAAAAGCTTGCCGCTTTCTTTAAAGTTGAACAGCATATAAAAGTCAATATCCCCGGTGAAATTTTCCGGTCAGCTCTTACTCCCTCTTCAGGCATAAGCGTTCCGAAAAACAGAGATGTTGATGCTGAGGATATTCCGGAGACATACGTTCCTGCCAGAAATATACTTTTTCTTTCCTATGCCCTTGCTTTTGCCGAATCAGTGGGCGCTGAAGGGATATTTATAGGAGCAAATGCCGTGGATTACAGCGGATATCCCGACTGCAGGCCTGAGTTCTTTGACGCATTCAAAAAAATGGCTGATGCAGGCACCAAAGCCGGTGTTGAGGGTAGAGGTGTGAATATTTATACACCTCTGATGACGCTCAAAAAACATGAAATTATAAAAACAGGTGTAAGCCTTGGCCTGGATTACTCTCTCACTCACAGCTGTTATGATCCCTTTGAGGACGGATCATCATGCGGTAATTGCGACAGCTGTATACTCCGCAAGAGGGGCTTTTCTGAGGCTGGAGTGCCTGATCCCACCAGGTATAGACTGAAATGAACAGCGGGCTCTCTTTACTGCTCGATTTCGCTTTTCCATGCTACTGTGTTTCCTGCGGTATACCAGTTTCATCGAAGACAAACCATCTTTGCGGCAGGTGTCTTAAATCTCTGAAAAAGTCAGAGGGAGGGTGTCCTGTATGTTCCTCTCTCATGGAGGAGGGGGGTTGCGGTTTCTGCTCAGGGAGAAGGTTCTACCCTTCAAAGCATATTTCGATTTTTGAGTATGATGGTGCTGTAAAGGGTATTATTCATTCTCTTAAATTCGGCGGTATCAGAAACGTATACAAGGTTCTGACGCCATTTCTGGCAAGCAGCCTTGAGGAGTTCGGCAGCAGTATAGATTATATCACATCTGTGCCAATGAACAGAAAAAAATATGCAGCACGGGGGTATAACCAGTCTGAGCTCCTTGCATTATCCCTGTCAAAAGCCTCTGGTATCCCTTTCCGCAGGCTTTTAGGGGAGAAAAAGGGCTCGGCACACCAGAGAGAATTCAGTTACTCCGCCAGATATATTAATGTTATTGACAGGTACGAAACCATCAGTAATTGTAATATAAACGAAAAGACAATTCTGCTTATTGACGATGTTTTTACCACAGGTGCAACGATAAATGAGTGTTCCCGGATACTTCTGGATTCCGGTGCCAGTTCGGTTTTTTCATTGACTGTGGCCCGTTCTGATTTAAAAAAGCTTGAAAATATCTGAAAAATAGATAGTCTTTATAAATAAGCCAGCGCCTTTTTTGTGCGCTGTTTCCATTTTATAATTTAACTGGAGCCGGTGATGGAAAGAATATCACATGATAATTATGACATGATAGTTCTCGAAGGGAGAGTGGATCAGAATGAATCTGAGGAACTTGAATCTCTCCTTAATGACTGCCTTGAGGAGGGGAAATACGATATATGCATAGACATGATCGATGTTAAACATATATGCAGTTCTGCTCTTGGAGTCCTTGTTGCAATTAAAAGGAAGATTAAGGACAACCAGGGAGATATCAAGCTTATTATAAGCAGCGATAATCTCCTGAAACTGTTTGAAACAACAATGCTGGATAAAGTATTTGAAATTTTTGAATCAAGGCGTGAATGTCTTTCAACATTTGACTGAAAAAGATGAGTGACAGATTAAAGAATATCCTTGCACCCCTTTCAGGTGATCTTGAAAGGGTAAATCAGAGCATAAAGAAGCATCTCGAAACCGGAGTTCCCCTCGTCGACAACAGTGCGATGCACCTCTTCGCAAAAGGGGGGAAGAATATCAGGGCCTCCCTTGTTATCCTTACAGCGGGTTTAAGAGGGACAATCTCCGAGCGGGTCATAGATCTCGCAGCGGCTGTTGAAATTATTCACGCGGCATCACTGGTTCATGATGACATTATTGACAAATCTTTTCTCCGCAGGGGTGACCTTTCGGTTCCGAGTAAATTCGGCGACAAGGTTGCTGTGCTTGCCGGAGATTACATGTATTCTACAGCTGTTAATATTACAGTTAAGAATAATCATGCCAGAATCCTCGAATCTATATCTGATTCCACAAAGGAGATGGTGAAGGGTGAGCTTTACCAGATGGAGTATTCCAATGTGGATAAAATCTCTGAAGAGCAGTATTACAACATCATAGACCGGAAAACCGGGAGGCTTATGGCCACAAGCGCTTATGTCGGTGCAGTTGAAGGGGGCTGCAGTGAAAAGGAGTGTGATGCTCTTTTCAATATGGGGCTTGATCTGGGTTATGCTTTTCAGATTGTTGATGATACTTTTGATTTCAGCGAGAGCAGCGATGTTACCGGTAAGGATATCGGTAATGATTTTAAGGACGGCAAAATAACTCTTCCGTTTATTTATATTCTTAAAAATGGAACCGTTGAAGAACGGGAATATGTCAGAAAATTTTCAGAGTCTCCTGATGATGCTGACTGGAATAGTATCAGGAGTATGATTCACAGTTCCGGCGCTTTCAGTTTTTCCCTTAATAAAGCAAAAGAATATGCGGGAAGAGCTAAAAAACGGATTGAAATATTTGACAATTCTGATAATAAGGGGATTATTGAAGAACTGATAAGTTTTATTGTTGAAAGGAATTACTGAACACCTTTTATATATGGATCACCGGAGGCATTATGATTACAAAGGAAAAAGAGGAACTTCTTAAGTATTATAATCTTGGCCTTGCCGCGTATAAACTTAGAAAGTGGGATGAGGCCATTACATCTTTCGAAATGGCTCTGAAGATTATGCCGGGTGACGGGCCCTCTGAACTCTACCTTGAGAGATCCAGAACCTTTAAGGAAACACCTCCTCCTGATGACTGGGATGGAGTATATGTAATGACAACAAAATAAGTTTGAACCAGTAAAAATAAACAGGTAAAGCAAAATGGCAAAAAAGATAATTCAGGTCAATAAAAACCCGGTATATGACATCGGGATGATTTCAACGGTGTTTAACAGGAATACTGAGTTTTCAGGTGACCTGACGTTCAAAAAATCACTTCAGATCAACGGTAAATTTGAAGGGGAGATTAGTTCAGGCAGTTATCTTGTTATTGGTGAAGAAGCTGTTGTTAATGCAAACATCAAAGCTGACACTGTTATTGTAAAAGGTACGGTGCACGGGAATGTTGAAGCAGTAACAAGGCTCGAAATTCATACTAACGGAAAACTCTACGGGAACATAAGAACAAAAAAACTTATGATCTCCGATGGTGTTGTTTTTGAAGGGAAGTGCGAAATGATCAAGCCCTTTGAAAAAAAGGGTAAAAAGGGAGATGAGCCTGAAGGATCAGAGGAAAAGACAGCCTGATCGCTTGATCCTTAACTCAGTATCATCCTTGCTGATATATAAAGAAGCACAACACCGAAAATTTTTTTAAGTATATGTGCATCTATCTTGAGTGCTAATTTGCTTCCAAGTAGGGCGCCAATAATAAAGAGAGCAGCTATTATGGCTGCTGTTTTTATATCCGCATGCCCCGCCTTGTAATACTGAATTGCCGCAAGTATACCTATCGGCGGAATCATTGCTATGAGGGTTGTCCCCTGAGCAGTATGCTGATTGAACCCGAGAATAAACACAAGTGCCGGAACCATTATAATCGCACCGCCGATACCCAGCAGCCCGCTTGCAACCCCACCCGCAAGTCCAATAACAGCAATAATTATACTCTGCATAATCCACCTCGATAGTAATTCATGTTATAGCAATTAACGTTTAATTCAGTACCATTTTCGTCATTCCGGCCGTAGTGATAACGAAGTGCCGGAATCTCATAAAACTGGTACTATGGGATTAGCTTCCAGCTCTTCCTGCGGTCGCCCACAGCCTTCGCGGGAATGACAGAAAGTGTACTAATTCAATCGTTAACCGCTATAGTTTAAAAAAGGGAGTTCAGTTGTAAAGATTATTTTAAAATATATTATCTTAATGATCGCAATACATATATTATAATATTCTTGATTAAATGTGTTTTTATGATATATATTGGAGCAGGATCAGGAATTTCGGGAGGGTTATATGTCATTCATAGAAGCTCAGTACTATTTAAAGAAGGGTGATTCTTTGGAGTGTCAGCTCTGCCCTCACAGGTGTAATATACGTGACGGTAAAAGCGGAATCTGCGGAGTAAGGGAGAATAAAAAAGGGGTACTCTATTCATCAATATACGGTGAAGTTACCTCAATGGCCATGGACCCCATGGAGAAGAAACCTTTGTATCATTTCTATCCCGGGCGGCAGATTTTCTCAATTGGCACAAAAGGGTGTAATCTCAGGTGCCCCTTCTGCCAGAACTGGTCCATATCACAGGAGCCTTCAGTCCGGTCGTCGTACAGGGCTCCGGAAGAGATTGTAAACATGGCACTCTCTGCCGGTTCAGTGGGTATTGCCTATACATATAATGAACCCACGATCTGGTTTGAGTTTGTGAAGGACTGTTCTCTGGCAGCAAAAGAAAAGGGACTTAAAAATGTGCTTGTTTCAAACGGTTTTGTCAACCCTGCACCTCTGGATGAATTGACCGGTTTTATTGATGCCATGAATATTGATCTGAAGTGTTATAATCATGACACATACAAAAAAGTGATGAAAGCTGAACTGGAACCTGTTAAGGAAACAATAAAAAGAGCCCATGGTAACGGATGTTTCGTGGAGATTACAACACTTGTTGTAACCGGTATTAATGATAATATGGATGAACTTATTGAGCTGGCGGAATTCATTGCTTCAGTTGACAGAAAAATCCCCTGGCATCTCTCCAGATATTACCCTTCATATAAATATAACAAACCTGCAACGGATGTCTCTTTTCTCACGGATATATGGGAGGCCGGGAGCCAGATTCTGGATTACGTCTTTACCGGGAATGTGCATCCGTCTGATTCACATGGTGATACTATATGCCCGGAATGCCATACTGTTATAATAAGCAGAAACGGTTATCATACTGTGGTCAAAGAGCTTGAGAATGGAAATTGCAAATCCTGCGGTCATGAATTGGGGATAATACATTAAGGTACCTTTATAATATTCTTGACTCGAAACTTCTGAAGTAAAAAATGGATTATAAGTATTAAGCTGATTGTAATAATGTAAAAGGTACGGAATGAAAATATTAGTTACTGGCACAGCAGGTTTTATAGGGCATTTTGTCGCAGGGAGGCTTGCCGAACGCGGAGATGAAGTAATCGGGATCGATTCTATAAATGATTATTATGATGTTAACCTGAAATACGGGCGGCTTGTCGAAGATGGCATAAGCAGAGATGGAGCTGATTCCGGCAGAAAAATTCAGAGCAGCAGGTTTTCTAACTACTCATTTATTAAAATGCATCTTGAGGAGAGGGAGCGGATTGAGGAACTTTTCCGTATTGAGAAATTTGACATGGTGTGCAACCTCGCTGCACAGGCAGGAGTGAGATACTCTATCGAAAATCCCCATGCTTACATAGATTCCAATGTTATCGGCTTTATGAATATACTTGAATGCTGCCGTCACAACAAGGTGAAACATCTTGTGTTTGCAAGCAGCTCCTCTGTCTACGGGCTCAATGAGAAGATGCCCTTTGCCACTTCAGATAATGTTGACCACCCTGTGAGCTTATACGCAGCAACCAAGAAGAGCAATGAGCTTATGGCTCACGCATACAGCCACCTTTACGGGATCCCTGTGACCGGGCTCCGCTTTTTTACTGTGTACGGCCCCTGGGGTAGGCCTGATATGGCTTACTTCAAGTTTGCAAAGGCTATTTCAGAGAGCAAGTCTATCGATATATATAACAACGGGGATATGCTACGTGACTTCACATATATAGATGATATAGTTGAAGGTATTTTACGCGTTATGGATCTTGTTCCAGGCGGCAACAGCAGCTGGAGCGGAATGAAGCCTGATCCCGGGAGTTCGAAAGCTCCTTATAAGATTTATAATATAGGGAACAACAGCCCGATGAAGCTTCTTGATTTCATAAAGATTATTGAGAAGGAGATGGGGCGCGAGGCGGAGAAACGCTTTCTCCCTATGCAGCCAGGTGATGTCTATGCCACTTACGCGAATGTTGATGACCTTGCAGCTGATACCGGATACAGGCCTTCTACTCCGGTGGAAGATGGGATCGCGAGGTTTGCAAAATGGTACAGGGAGTATTATAAGTAAAGGGGTGATGTCATTCCATCTGGAGTGACAAATAGTGTACTGAATCAATCGTTAACCGGTATAATCGGTCAAACATAACTCCTCAATAGATTCCCGCCTACGCGGGAATGACATATTTCTTCTGTTCCTATTATTAAGTGCTGTAATTTTACTAAAAAGTTATCCCCAGCACTCTGTGCTGCACTTCGCCATCCATTTCAACACGCTTATAGATGAACTTCAGCAGGCTGAACTTCGAGAAGCCGGTCTCTGATTCTGATTCATACTCCCAGAGCAGGCCCCAGAGGCTCCCCCATGATTGGTAGCCACGTTCGGCCCGCTGTATCTTGTAGTATGGTATGCCGAGCAGTGCTGCCTGCAGGTCCGATCTCTCCCCTGGATCGTAATCCCTGTACCAGAGAGCACCCAGTGCCCAGAGCTGGAACCTGCTGTTATCGGAGTCGTGGCTGTCCCATGTGAGTGCAGGCGGTATCACCAGCGTGTGGGTTGTCTCCGTACTTTCGTAGTACCATAGCGGCAGGGCCCTTGTGTGGAAATACCCTCCGTCTCTTTCAACTGCTGCAAGCCAGAGAAGCCCTTCTATGTCATAACCGCTCTTTCCCCACTCAGCCTCCAGAAGGAGGCCCCATAAAGCCTGCATTCTTTTGACTTCAGGATCTATCTCAAATTCAATTGTTGTAAAAAGCATTGAGTATTCATTGTATTTTCCGCTGTCATAGCTGATGTGATCATACAGATAGAGGAAGTTCTCTCTGCTGTAGCCCGGCTTATTGTTCAGGTATAGTCCGCAGATGATATAAGTGTTATCATTATGTTCTTTGTCCCACGCTGAAAAATAGAGGGGAGCTATGTGAAAGTATCCGTCATCGCCGGATTTATGATAAATGAAGGGTAGGAGCCATCTGCGTGTGTAATCTTCAGTTATCCCTTTTTCATAGTCGTAGAGCCAGAGAATGTTGGTATGTCTGCTTTCACTGTCTGAACTGTGATAGAACAGCGGAACAATGGGTGCCCAGAATGTATAGGCTTTTTCGTCAGGTTCATCAACGGTATGCCTGTAGTGGAAAAGGGATAATGAGAGATTTTCCTGCCAGGGCTTCCCTGCATCTGATGATTCTGTACTGCTGTGATAGAATACCGGTATAAGCCATCTCTCTTTTGTGATGAGAGGGATGTTTCTGTTGTCCGGATCAACGGTATAGTGATAATGAGTGTTGCTGTATATGCCATAAAACAGTGAGAAGCCTGTGTCTCCATTGTTTGAATCATTCTTACTCCTGTAAATCCCCATGAGTGCGGAGTGTTCCTTTTTGCCGTTATCATTGCCGTAATAATAAAATGGCCGGAAATAATTTTCGTAATGGCCATTCATATCTGAAACATTAAACAGGCCGTATAACGCGCTGTATGAGTAATCTCCGGTGTCAGGATACTTTCCGCTTTCATACAGCCCGAAGAGTATGCTTGATGAATTNNTTGCTCTCTGAGGAGAATTCATTATAATATCCAAGCAGGAAAAAAGTCCCGTTCTTCTTCTCTGCCGCAGCGGGATCACTACTCTTCTCCGTAAAACTGTGGTAGTACAGCAGCGGAAGTCCTAAAAGGGTGTAGTCAGATGTGGTTACATCTGTTCCTTTATCTTCGGTTTCAGTTTCAGAGACCATGTAGAGAGGGAATATCCATCTCAGCGTGTCTGATGTTTTATAATTACTGTAAGCCCTCTGATCTGCGGCTTCGTCTGTTTCAACTGATGCAGTGTCTTCCGGAGACGGCAGTTCATCTCTGCCGTGACTTATATTATTTTTGTAGAATACCACAGGTATTGAGCTGAACCACAATGTTGATGTTTCATCTTTTTCTTCGTTATATCTGTAGAAATGAAAGAGGCTGAGGTTAAGCCTGTAGATTGCGGATCCATCATCAGCATTTTTTCTGCTTCTGTTCATGTATAAAGGGGTGTAGGTGGAACTGTGAAGTATATTTTCTTCAGTATGGTTTTTATGCCATACAACAGGGAGTACCCTCCAGCCGTTTTTTTCAGGTGAATCGTACCAGTTTATAATGGGCCACAGTACGGTATATTCGTGCATATTTTTGTCATGATCATATTCATGCCAGTATGCATTAAGCATATAGCCTTTGCTGTATGATTCACCGATCCTCTGGTAGCCGTAGAAGGGGAAGAATACAAGATACTCTGTTTCATCCTCTTTGTAAGATACGTAGTTAAGTATTACTTTGATCCTGTCGTCAGAGTTTTCATCCCATGTCAGCCATGACAGAGGGAGGATGCGCAGGTGTCTTTTGGAGTCAGCTTTTTCAAAAGCCACAAGTCCGTAAAGAGCGTGGAACCCCCAGAAGTTAGCGGAACTATCTCTGCTTACCCTGTTCTTCTTTGAGATTGCAATCTCGCCGGAAGCCTGCTCCTCCTCATATATCTTCTCCTCGCCGCTCTTCATCGGTACAGTGACCCGTGTTGAAACGCTCAGCATCTCCACAAGCCATGAGACATCGACGTCAAGATATACTCCCCGCTGACTGGTGCCGAGGCTTGCATCAATTACAGGGTTTGTCCCTGCAAGAACTGATCTTGAGTAGCCGAGAATATTTATGTAGGTGCTCCCTGTGCCGTTCTTTTTTGCTGTTTCAAAGTAGAGGGGGAGGAACAGTGTTGTGTCCCGCTTCGCTGTTTCGAAATTCCAGTAGAGAGGCGCTATTATCCTGGCAAAGTATCCCTTATGCTCAAGACTGTTGTGATGATAATAAAGGGGCGCAATCCAGGTTGTTTCCCCCTCTGCCGGATTTTCATGATTGTAATAAAAGGGAGCCCATGTATTCAGGTAATCCCCTGTTTTACTGTTGCTCTTTTTATAATGGATGAGCCAGGACCACTTCGCGTCCTCTTCGGGTGACCACCTGTGATAATATAACGGCGAGTAGGTTACACCTGACTCATCACTCCACCCTGAGGGCCTGAAGAAGAACGGTGCATAGAACCTGTAGCCACCCTGGCCCGGTTCATGAAATACAAAGGGGATAAACCAGAATCTCTCCATATCTCCTTCGCTGTTCCGTTTCCAGTCAAATAACCATAGCAGATTGGTGTGTGTACCTTCACTATCCTTTGAATGATAGTATAGCGGGATTACGGGGAACCAGAATTCGGAAGCCTTTGTTTCCCCTGTCCACTTGCCGTCATACACGCTGTTGTAGCAGAAAAGAAGTGACTTGAATGAGTCTTCGTATTCATAGGCGGATTTGCCTGCTGAATATGTGTAGTTCATATCCTTTGATCTCTTGAATAGAGGGAAGAGACTTATCCAGTACTCTCCGTTACTGTGCCTGTTATAAAGAAATACCGGAGGCAGCATGTGCGTGTACCCGTTATTACCCGGCTCATGAAAAAGGAGCGGCGTCATCCAGAACCGTTTAAGGCTTTCCTCGCCGTTTTTATCCCTGCGCCATGAATAGTCCAGGAGCCAGCCTATATTCATGTGTCCGCCCCAGTTGTCAGTGCTGCGGTAGATCAGCGGGATGATTGGCGCCCACCATATACGCTCAGGCTTTTCCGATGCCGGACGCTTTGTGTAAAAATAGCCGTGAAGCCATGATACGCTGTAATTATCCTCATATCCGTTATTGTCACTGCTGCTCCCGGATATAAATAGCGGATTTATCCTGTATTTTTCTATTCCATCTGTTTCCCAGTAGGTAAGGGTAATGGGGATGAATGAATACGTTCTGTTATCAATTTTACTGTCCAGTGTATGGTACAGCGGGAATAGTCTGAAGGAGCTGTACTTCGGGTAATCGGTATATTTAAAAAGCCAGAAGAGCATGAATGAGTAGTGGTTGTCCCATGTCTCACGCTGAAGAAAAAACATATCGGGATTGTACTTCAGCTCCTTTTCGCTGCCGAAAACTTTATCGTCCTCTTCGTGGAGGTCATCCCAGTCACGGGCGGAGGTTGTTGCTGTAATGATGGTAAATGAAGATACAAGTATAAGGGCGGCAGTTAAAATTCTTTTTACTGACATCAGTGCTCCGTAGTTAAGAAATTTTTTCAGAGATACAAAAAATACACAAAGTGAGGCTGTTCTGTCAAGCAAAGTAAGCTGTATCAGTATCCTGTACTTAACGGCCCCCGCACCCCCGGAGGG
>DINC01000221.1:0-124 GCA_002425885.1 Spirochaetia bacterium UBA5550
TTTTTTAAAAGGGGAAACATTTGTCAATGAAGTAAAGGCAGTTCTTTCCGGTTTTATTTTTTGTATTTAATGCGATGCAATAAGTATTAAAATTCTTCACCACGGAGTCACGGAGGACACGGAG
>DINC01000221.1:255-378 GCA_002425885.1 Spirochaetia bacterium UBA5550
CTCCAGCGAAGCGGGTGGTGATGAAAAACAATCGGCATCAATATAAATTGAACCAGTGTTGATATAATTTCAGTCAGCGTCGATATAAATTGCATTGATTTTGATATAAATTCAGTCAACGCT
>DINC01000221.1:488-7480 GCA_002425885.1 Spirochaetia bacterium UBA5550
ACGTTGATACAAATTCACTCGACGTTGATATAATTCGGGTCAATTTTGATATAAAAACACCCGACGCTGATATAAATTCAATCAACGGTGATACAAAATTACTCGACTCTGAGATAAATTATATCTACACTGATATAAATAGAGGCAAAACCGGCAGTAGAAATATATCATCCCGATGGAGGCATGCTTTGATAGTAACCTGTGTTAAAGTTTATGTTAAGAAAGAGCATATTGATGATTTTATAAAAGCAACAATTGAGAATCACAGAAATTCTGTGAAGGAACCGGGGAATTTGAGATTTGATGTGCTTCAGTCAATTCAGAATCCGGCAGAGTTCACCTTGTATGAGGCTTATCGTACTGATGGAGATGCCGCAGCGCATAAGGAGACTGCGCATTATGCTGTGTGGAGAGATACTGTTGCATCATGGATGGATAAGCCGAGGGAAGGGGTACCGCATAGGGTTATTGCTCCGTTGGATGAAGGGGGGTGGTGAGATTTTGGTTAAGGTTTTTCATCACTGAGGTATGGAGTTTAATATGAAGTGGAATAGGTTCGGGTAATACTTTTAATAATTATTCTTTAATTCATAGCATCGATGGATATTATATTTATACTCCAAATAAAAAACATTGATTTGAAGCTTCGATTTTGACACTTTTTAGTTATTGACTAAAACTACGTCATTTTTACTGTACCCACCTGTCAGTTTGATTCCGCCATTTTTTTGATTATATTATTCTTAATGGCGTGGTTTTTGCCTCTTTATCTTCATTTCCGGAGTTTTTATTATATGGAAGGTTCAATTTCCAGGATTAACAGATATGTCCTTATTATTAACTGGATTCTTGATTCATTTTTGCTTTTCGGCTATATTTCAGAATATTTCAAAGGTGGAAGAACCCTCGAATTTGTTCTGGTTTTTTTTGCAATTATGATTTTACCAATGGCGATTGCCACAATAGTTTTTTTCCGTAATAAAGAAAATGAAATTATTAAGATATNNAGGATATTTTGTACTCTACTCTTTTGCCATTTTCAGTACAACAAGAACTATGGTTTTTGTTTATATACTCCCCATGCTTTCGATCTATCTCCTCTATTTTGACCTGAAGCTGATGAAGATAAGCTGTATAACAATGGTTATTATTAATGGACTGCGGGTGGCTTATCTCACTGTATGGGTCGGCCTGAAGGATAAAGCCACTACAACAGATTATACGATACAGATGGCCTGCGTGATTTTGTTTGCAATAGTGTATATAATCACCACAAAGATCTCCAATGAAATAAATAATGATAAAATAAACAGAATAGAAGAGGAGAAGGATAAGCAGAGAAATCTTATCGCTGATATTATTAAGTCTGCCGGAGTCCTTATTGAAAATTCAAAACAGGCCCACGAAATTCTTGAGAGGCTTGCAGTTTCCTCAGGGAGCGTTTCGTCAGCGGTAAACGAGATTACCTCAGAAACAGGTTCCATTACCGGCAATCTTCAGAACCAGCTCAAACTGAGCAGTGATGTCGGAGGGAGCATTGAACAGTGTATGAAGCTTGCGTCAGAGATGGGGAGCGAATCCGGTGCGACTACTAAAAAAGTTACTGATGCGCTTAAACTGGTTGAAGGCCTTAATGATAATACAACTGCTGTTCAGAAAGGGGGCCAAAGGGTGAATCTCACCATTGCAGAACTTCTGAAACAGTCCGATGAAATCAGAAACATTATTGATATCATACGCGATATTTCCGACAAGACAAATCTCCTTTCTCTTAACGCCTCAATTGAAGCTGCCCGTGCCGGTGAAGCAGGCCGGGGTTTTGCTGTAGTTGCTGACGAAATTTCAAAGCTTGCGGACCAGAGCAGGGAATCTGCTGAAAATATCGGCGGGATTCTGAATGAAATGAAACGCCGTGTGGATGAATCTCTTGATGCTGTAAAGGAGCTTACTTCGGCAAACACCGTTCAGAACAGCCTGATACATGATACCGGTGAAGTGTTTCAGGGTATCCTTTCAAGCATGCAGTCTGTGCGGCAGAAATCATCTGATGTTATGCAGAGTATAAACGGTATAAAAGAAAACAACATTAAAATTGTGCAGGATATAAATCACATTACACGTTTCAGTGAGAAAACAGTTGCCACCGCCTCTGAAGCCTGCAAGGTAACTGAGAGCAACAGGATGACTGCTCTTGAAGGGCAGGGGATTGCGCGAATGCTAATGGAGACCTCCACAGATATGGAGAAATACAGTACAGGGTAACATTCCTGTTAAATAATAATTCGTGATTATAATGTACTTGATAATTGAATAGACTGCGTAAGATATGACTCATATTTTTGATTCATCGGAGTTAAAGTCATGAGTGAAAATGGTACACCGGCAGGAACCGAAACAGGTAAATCGAATTTTATCAAGGAGATTATAAGGGAGGATTTAAGAACAGGTAAACATGATACTGTTGCCACAAGATTCCCCCCGGAGCCCAACGGATATCTTCATATAGGCCACGCCAAGTCAATTTGTCTCAATTTCGGCATTGCGAATGAATTTAAAGGAACCTGCAACCTCAGGTTCGATGATACCAATCCATCTAAAGAAGAGACTGAATATGTTGATTCCATCCAGGGTGATGTAAGGTGGCTCGGTTTTGACTGGGAAGAGAGGCTTTACTATGCATCAGATTACTATGAAAAACTTTATCATTTTGCTGTAGTCCTTATAAAAAAAGGGAAGGCTTATGTATGCGACCTCACTGCTGATCAGATGCGGGAGTACAGGGGCACGCTGAAACAGCCGGGTAAAGAGAGCCCCTGGAGAAACCGCAGCGTTGAAGAGAACATTGATCTTTTTCAGCGTATGAGAAACGGCGAATTTAAGGATGGAGAAAAAACTCTCCGTGCAAAAATAGATATGAGCTCCGGCTATATTGTAATGAGAGATCCGGTGCTTTACAGGATACAGCGCTCGCATCACCACAGGACAGGCGACGCATGGTGTATCTACCCTATGTATGATTTTGCTCACCCGCTCTCTGATTCAATTGAAAATATAACACACTCAATCTGTACTCTGGAATTTGAAAATAACAGGCCGCTGTATGACTGGGTTGTTAATGAAACAGATACTCCTCACAAACCGCGACAGATAGAATTTGCCCGTCTTAATCTTTCATATACAGTAATGAGTAAAAGAAAACTCCTTGAGCTTGTCACAAAAAATTATGTCAGCGGATGGGATGATCCGCGTATGCCCACAATAGCCGGACTCCGCAGAAGGGGTTATACTCCTGAAGCTATCCGCGATTTTGCAGACCGTATAGGTGTTGCGAAAGCAGATAACATGGTAGATATAGCAATGCTTGAACATTGTCTGCGCGAAGACCTTAATAAACGCGCGCAGAGGGTAATGGCAGTAATAGATCCTGTTAAGGTGATCATCGATAATTACCCTGAAGGGAAAGTTGAATATGTTGAAGCTGTAAATAATCCTGAAGATGAAAGCATGGGGAAGAGGGAGATGCCGTTCACCCGCGAGCTATATATTGAAAGGACTGACTTTATGGAAGTTCCTCCAAAAGGATATTTCAGGCTTGCACCAGGGGCTGAAGTCCGTTTTAAGCATGCCTACTATATCAAATGCGAATCTTTTGTTAAAGATGCTGATGGCAATGTAACAGAGATTCACTGTACTTATGATCCTTCTACGCATGGGGGGTGGTCTCAGGACGGGCGCAAGGTTAAAGGTACAATTCACTGGGTATCAGCAGCACAGGCTGTCAGTTGCGGGATAAGGCTTTATGATCATCTTTTCACAAAAGAGAATCCTGATGATCTTGCTGAAGGTGAGGATTACAAGGCTAATCTTAATCCCAATTCACTCAAAACAGCGTCAGCATTCGTTGAGCCATTTATTAAAAACGCTAAACCAGGAGACAGGTTTCAGTTTGACAGGACAGGTTATTTCTGTATGGATCAGGATTCTACGGATTCACTTCCGGTTTTTAACAGGACTGTTTCTTTAAAAGATTCATGGTCTAAAATAGCAGGGAAGTAGTTTATAGAAATACCTTGATTATCTGAAGAGACGTAGATTGCTGCGTCTCTTTTTGATGCACAATTATTTCGACGGGTTTTGTATCGCCTTTTCAATAATCAGCAGAAGTTCGTCAAACTGGTATGGTTTCTGCAGAAAACCTGAAATATTTTCACCTTCAAATTGTGATGTAATATCAACTTCACTGTACCCGCTGCTTATTATTATCGGGAGTTTATTGTTGATTTTCCTCAGTTCAATAAGCGCTTCATGCCCATCCATCTCCGGCATGGTGAGGTCAAGAATAATACAGCGGACAGTATCAATATTTTCTCTGAAGGTTCTGATTGCATCAATACCGTTTTCTGCAAGGATAACATCAAAGCCTGCGGTTTTAAGCATCCTTGAAGTAAGGCTTCGTATGTATGATTCGTCGTCAGCAACGAGTATCGTTATATTTTTCTTCTGCCGGTCAACAGGTTTTTTATCTTCAACACATTGATCAGGAGGCTGCTCCTGTGTGGTCTGAAAGTAAATCCTGAAAGTAGTCCCTTCATCAATCCTGCTTGCCGCAAAGAGTCCGGCATTATGGCTGCGTATAATTCCTGATACTGCCGCAAGTCCAAGTCCCCTCCCTGTAAATTTCGTTGTGTAAAAAGGATCAAATATCTGTTTAATCTTACCTTCAGGGATGCCCGAGCCGTTGTCTGAAATTTCAAGAACAGTATAAATACCGGGAGTTATATTGCTGTTTAAAGTAAGTGAATTAATCTCTGCGGTACTGCATTCTTTTAATGATGTAATTATTCTGACTTCACCATTGTTTTCAATGGCTTCTGATGCGTTGAGCACAAGATTCATAAGTATCTGGCTTATCTGTGCGGGATCACCTGTAATGCAGGGGATATTTTCATCAAGCGCGTAGCTGATTTTTACTTTTTTAGAAATAGATATATCAAAAAGAGAACTCATCTCCTCTATGAGGCTGTTCAGATTAATTACTTCGGTTGTGAATGTGCTCTTCCCTGAGTACGCCAGCATCTGCCTGGTAAGTTCACTTGCTCTTCTGGCAGCTTTTCTTATATCGATAAGTTTCTGCTGAACCGGAAGGTGATCCGGCAGTTCATAAATGAGCATATCAGCGTTCCCCAGAATAGCTGTAAGGAGATTATTAAAATCATGCGCTATCCCGCCAGCCAGAAGTCCGAGGCTTTCCAGTTTCTGAGCCTGCAGCATCTGGTATTCAAGGGCAAGCCTTCTGGTTTCTGCTTCCTTCTGTTCCGTAATGTCAGTTATTGAGCCTGCAATGCGGATCGGTTTACCATCCGTATCCCGTTCAACAATTTTCCCTCTGGAGAAGATCCATCTGTAGCTTCCATCTGAAAGTTTCAGTCTGTACTGATCAACGTAGCTCTCCTTTTTTCCGTTTATCAGATCCATCATAGCCCGCGCTGAAGATTTAAAGTCGTCTTCATGTATATACTGCTGCCATTTCGCGGAAACATTTTCGATGCTGCTGAAGCCCACTATTTCAGCAAGGTTGCTGTTAAAGGAAAGTGTGTTTTTCTGCATGTTAAAATCCCACAGGCCGATAGTGCCGCTCTTTAAAGCGAGGTCAAGCCTGTCCCACATTTTCTGGAGCTCCATCTCCGCTTCATATCTTTCGGTTTCATCCCTTCCTGATGAAAAAACAAGGTTGTCATCTTTAAACAGAGTGCTTGCCCAGCGGATAGTTCTGTATTCTCCGTTTTTTGTGATGTAGCGGTTTGTAATATTCATCCTGGAGTGGTTTTTCTGCAGGATCTTTCCGAATTCAGCTGTCTTTTCAATGTCATCCGGGTGCAGAATCCGGCCAAGATTCATCATTTTAAGTTCATCCGGAGTCCAGCCCAGTATGTCCTCCCAAACTGAGTTTGCCTGTTTGATCCGTCCGTTAATTGTGTGTATCAGCATAAGGTCACCGGAGTTGTTGAAGAAAAGATCGCGCTCAAGCTGTGATGTTTTTAATTCTGTGATATCTTCAACAAATGTAGTGAGATAATCCTCTCCGGTAAATTTATCTGTGAGGCGCATAAGGTATACATTGGCATTCAGGTTAGAACCGTCTTTTCTGTTGCCTATTAGATCCTGTGTAAATACAAAGTTTTTTTTCTGCAACGCAGTCAGGATCTCCCCCCTTGAGTCTTTATCCTTATAAAAGTCAGAGGTGTTACTGACATGCGACATCAGTTCTTCAGGTGAATCATAACCGAAGTTTTTGCAGAAGGCCATGTTCGCGGTGACTATTTTCCCGTCGATTGTTGACTGTATAATCCCTATGGGTGATTTATCTATTATATCACGGAATTTGGCTTCACTCATGCTGAGTCTGGTGTGAGCTTCCTCGAGCTGAATCTGGTTGCGGTGGAGTTCATCCATCATGGCAGCCATCTCTTCATTTTGAGCTTCAGACTCTTCATACAGGGCTTCAATTTCACTGTTTTTATTCTGAAGTACGGTCTCTATTTTTTTCTGGCGGGTAATATCGAGCAGAATCCCTTCAGCCTGTGCAGGTTTACCATTACTGTATTTAATGATTTTTCCGCTTATGTATACCCACAACCAGCTGCCGTCACTTTTTTTTATGCGGAGTTCAAAATCGATCTCGATTCCTTTTGAGGGATCAAGAAATTTCTCGAGATCCTGTCTGATGTTTTCAAGATCATCCGGATGTATCAGGGTAAGTATAAGTTCAAGTTTTCTTGCCCGGTTTTTTTCAAACCCTAACTTTTCATACCAGAAACTGTTTACTTTAAAATAATTATTTGTGATATCCCATTCACATATACCTACTTTGCTGTCCGCAAAATTTCTTTCAGGAGATGAAAGATTAAAGAGTTTATGGATGTATCCGGAGAAAAATCCCATATTATTTGAACTATTTATCCTGTTCTTTAGTTTAAAGTTGAAACTAATAG
>DINC01000354.1:0-3261 GCA_002425885.1 Spirochaetia bacterium UBA5550
AAGAATTTCATATCTGAAACCTTCTTTTATTGTATCCCTGGGAAATTTTACAGAAACCCCTTTTTCTTCAAGATAATCTTTTACTGTTTTCCATGCCAGTTCAAATGTAAATTCGTAAGTCTGAATAACTCCGGCTTTTTCAAGTTCAGAGAGGTGTGTTCTATAAACTGCATCTTTCAAAAATTTTAATGATTTTTCAAAGTTATTAAAACGCTGTTTCCATCTGATATCGTCATGGTTCATAGGAAAATTTCCTGATTATAATTTGTAGAAAGAAATAAATTATAATAAAACGGGTATGTCAATAATATTTACAGTGCAGGAAAGATAGAGATGAATGTAATACTTAACCTTATCTGTTTTTTGATGAATCGTTGCCTGATTCTTCAAGCTTTCTGTTTACAGGAGCTATGTCAAATTCAGTAATAATAGTACAGTAATTATTTTCATGACATTCAGAGAAGATAATTACTGGTGAGGCCAGTGCTTCATTAATCAGTTTATTGAATAAAGCATCTGATTCAGGCGATACTTTGTCGCGGGGGAGGTTTATATTCACATAACTCGCAAGGAGTAGTGACGCTCTCTGCGAAACTCTATCTTTAATTAGCTTTTCAGGTACCGCATTCGGATTTTTTTCGTCAGGCATAAAGAATTCGGAGATAACGACACGCATCCTGTCACCGGTAAATCCCTCCCATCTCTCTGACTGAATATGAGAAGTGCTGCATGACAATATCAGTATTAAAGAGACAAAGAAAAATGCTGAGATTATTTTTTTCATGGTATGAATATGGGACATAAGCAGATAAAATCAAGAGAAAAAAGGAACCCCCGGGTCACGGGGGTTGAGAGAAAATCATGAATATGATACAACTTAAATGGTGATGAATTTTTAACATATNNATTTAGTCAATCGGGAAATAGTCTTATTTTTGTATAAGGGAAACGCTTATTTATTCTATTAGAGCAGGGGGTTTATTCTGCATCACGGCGTGATATTTTATCAATAAAAGTTTTTATCCTCGGGTGTTCCGGGTTGTTGAAAAGATCAGCAGGTTTTGCATCTTCGATGATCTTCCCCTCGTCCATAAAAATTATTCTGTCAGCAACCTCCCCTGCAAAACGCATTTCATGGGTAACAATGAGCATAGTCATATTCTCTTTCGCAAGATCACTGATAACTTTCTGCACTTCACCTATAAGCTCAGGGTCAAGGGCGGAGGTTGGCTCGTCAAAGAGCATTATGTCGGGATTCATTCCCAGCGCACGGGCTATTGCAACCCGCTGTTTCTGTCCTCCGGAGATTTTTGACGGGTATGCATCTTTTTTATCCAGGAGTCCTACTTTATCAAGGATCATCACTGCGTTTTTGATGACGTCCGTTTTTTTCTGACCCAGTACTGTTACCGGCGCTTCCACAACATTCCCGAGAACTGTCATGTGAGGAAACAGGTTAAAGTGCTGGAAGACCATCCCTAATTTTTTTGCAATCTCCCGTTTAGCCCTGGCGCTGATTTTATCTTTATGGTGCTTTTCATCTTTTTCAGAGAAGATGTCGCCTTCAATTATTATACGCCCTGAGTCTATCTCCTCCAGTCCGTTAAAGCAGCGGAGGAGTGTGCTCTTCCCTGAGCCTGAGGGGCCGATAATTGCAATTACCTCCCCCTTGTTCACCTCAAGTGTAACATTATCAAGAACAGTATGTGCTCCGAATGATTTGGTTATATTCAGAGCCTGTATCATCTTCATATCGGGATCTGTGTTATTCATAAATGGAGTACTTATCCTCAAGCTTTCTGAAAAAGTAAACTATAACAGTTGTCATTAACAGGTAGATTACTGCTGCTATTGCAAATGGTGTAATCGCGAAGTCTCTTGAGAAGAGTTCTTTCGCGGATCTTAGCAGATCGCCCATACCGATTACAACTACGAGAGCTGTATCTTTAACAAGTGTAATTGCTTCATTGCATGTGGGGGGGATTGTTCTACGTACAACCTGAGGGAGTATAATTCTCCTCATAGTCTGAAAATAGTCCATGTTAAGTGCACGTGCAGCTTCGTATTGCCCCTTGTCAATGGATTCAATCCCGGCCCTGTAAATCTCCGTAAGATAAGCGGAGTAGTTTATGACAAATGTGAGAGCCGCTGCTGTGAATGGCTGCAGATTTATCCCGATTATAGAGAGGCCATAGTATGTGAAAAAAAGCTGCAAAAGAAGGGGTGTTCCGCGGAACACCCATGTGTAGAAAGTGAGAAGATATCTCAGTGACTGATATTTCGATATTTTCATCAGTGCAAGCATTATCCCCAGGGGAATTGCGAAAATGATTGTAACAGCATAAAGCTGAAGTGTCAGTACGCTCCCCTCGAGAATAAAAGCTGTTGAGTCTGCTACATATTGTAAGTAATTTTCCATTCTTATTTAAGGAGAATATTCTCTCCAAACCATTTCTTTGAAATTTCTTCGCCTGTTTTGTCATTTTTTACTTCATCAAGAGCTTTGTCCAGCGCTTCTTTGAAAGTGAGGTCAGTTTTTCTGATACCAACGCCGTAGAGCTCTTTGCCGAGATCGTCATTAAGAACTTTGAAAGCGCCCGGTTTTTTTGCCATGTTCCAGCGCCCTACAATTTCATCTATTACAACAGCGTCAACTCTCTTAGACGCAAGGTCCATAAGGGCAAGAGTGTTGTTTTCATATTTTTTTATATCCTTCAGGCTCTTTTTAAGATCTGCTGCTTCATTAAGAGCGTTCTCGCTGCTGCTTCCAAGCTGGAGGCCCACGATTTTTCCTTTCAGCATATCTTTACCAGTTATAGTGCTGTCAGCCTGAACCATTATTATCTGCCTGTTGTTCAGGTATGGTTTAGAGAATTCAATCTTTGCTTTTCTCTCATCTGTGATTGTCATTCCATTCCAAACAACGTCAATATCACCTTTGTTGAGAGAGAAGATTATTCCGTCCCATGCCACAGGTTTGAATTCAACTTTTACACCGAGTCTTTTTGCAGCTTCTTTTGCAAGGTCAATATCAAAACCGATTATTTCATTGTTGTCTGTTCCCCTGAATCCCATTGGAGGAAACTGATCATCGAGTCCAACAACAAAAACGCCTTTAGCCTTAATCTGTTCCAGTGATTTGTCTTTTGCAGCATCTTTTCCGCAGCTTACTATAAAAACAGCAGCGATTAAAAGAGATACGAGTTTTACAATACTCCTTTTCATTGACACTCTCCTTAAATTAATTGTCTATTTGCAGTA
>DINC01000354.1:3270-3410 GCA_002425885.1 Spirochaetia bacterium UBA5550
AGTATAAAACCGGGCATTTGTATTTAATATAGTGCCTGTGTTTTCCGACAGCAGAGTATGATATAAATATTGCCTGAGTTCATACTGTATTTCTTACAGTATAGGGAGTGGATTGTTTATAATTCAATTAAAATTTAAGG
>DINC01000234.1:0-7654 GCA_002425885.1 Spirochaetia bacterium UBA5550
ATGTATTGTGAAAGATGCAAAAAAAATGAAGCAACAATTCATCTCTCAGAAATAATGAAAGATATAAAGTCCGAAGTACATCTATGCGAACACTGTGCAAGAGAAGTGGGTCTTAATACCAAAATATCCAACTTTACTCTTACACTCCCCGAGATGCTTACTTTTATGAATGTTGATGAAGTGAATGACTTTCAGGGGAAAAAACGCTGCGGTACTTGCGGCTGTGATTTTATAGAATACAAAACTAATGGAAAACTCGGGTGTCCTGACTGTTATATTTATCTTGCTGATCAGCTTGAACCTGCACTTGTTACTTTTCATGGAGATGCGAGGCATTGCGGTAAATTTCCTGCTTTTAATGCGGCAAAACCGGATGAAACAGTAATTGTTCAGGAAAAAATAAAAAAACCTGATGATTTGGCAATACTTCAGTCTGAACTGAATGAAGCGGTAAAGGATGAACGGTATGAAGATGCAGCTTTAATCCGTGACAGGATTAAAGAGCTATCAGGCTCAATGGAAAACAGGACAATAAATAAATGACAGGACTTGAAGAAATTTTAAATGAAAGTAACAGTTTCTGGAGATGCAAAGGACCCAGGAATGATATTGTTCTATCAAGCAGGGTGAGGCTTGGTAGAAACGTAAAAAGCCTTCACTTCCCCGATGTAATGGGTGACGGTGAAGTGGAATACCTCTTTGCACTTGCGGACAAATTTGCATTTAAAGAACCTTCCGGAAACAGATGTCTCAGAATAAATTCACTGGATCTTCATTACAAACGGTTACTCCGTGAAAAAAATATTATAACAAGTGAAATGGAAGGATCTGAAAAAAGTCTTGTAGTGGTTAACAAAAACAGGGGATTTACTCTGCTTCTTAATGACTCAGATCACTTCAGAATACAGATTATAAAAGCCGGTTTTCAGATTCATGAAGCTTTTATAGACGCTGATGCTGTTGATGATGAGCTTAACAGCATAGTACCGTATGCGTTTTCAGAAAGATACGGTTATCTTTCATCTAATCCGGCGAATATAGGGACGGGACTTAAGGTTTCAGCATTAATGCACCTTCCGGTTTTGACTATGCAGAAACGGATATCTGAAACAGTTTCTCCTGTTAAAGAGAGCGGATTCCAAATAACCGGCACTCTCGGCAATAGCGGAAGAATTATCGGAGGACTCTATATTATAAGCAACAGGAGGCAATTCGGCCTGACTGAAGTTGATCTTGTTGAGACAGCAGATGATATCATCAGCAGAATTATTAAACTTGAAGATGATTCAAGGGATGAATTTTTTTCTACATCAAGGCATGAACTTGAGGATACAGTATGGCGTTCGCTCGGCATACTGCTTTATGCGAGAAGGCTGAATTACGTTGAAGCAGTTGAGCATCTTTCCAGGGTCAGGCTTGGTGTTGTGATGTCGATCATAAAAGACTACGATCTTGTCCATATAAACGACCTGATGGTGAAAGTTCAATGGTCTCATTTACAGGAATATTATGGAATAAGATTCAGGAGTATCATAGACAGTGACGAGTTCAGGGCAAACATGGTCAGGGCTGAATTAAAGAATAGTGGAGAGCTGGATGTTTGAATTTACAAAAAAATCACGGAAAATAATTGAAATATCCGCTCAGATTGAAGGGAAGAGACTGAATTCCGACGTTCTGGGACCTGAGCATATAATGCTCTCTCTGCTTAAGGATGATGATTCAGTTGCTGCACGCATTATGAAAAATCTCGGGATCAATTTTGAAAAAGTATTATTCCTGCTCGAGAAAAGTATCAAGTCCAAAAGTACAGGTACAGCGCCTGAGCAGATATCGGCAAATCAGTCTTTCAGAAATATTATTGAGTTTTCACGGGATGAAGCCAAGAATTTAAAAAACTCATACATCGGTACAGAACATCTCCTTCTTGCTGTATTTAAAGAGGGGAGCTGCCCGGGACTTCCGGAACTGGAAAAAAATGGAATAACTTATGATTCAGTAAGGGATGAAATTCTTCGTGTATTGGGAGTGAAAAGCAATCCGAGAAATATAGCAATGAAAAGTGATGCAAAGCCCGCCTCTCTTGATGATTTTTCTACTGACCTCACTGCGCTTGCAGCTAAGGGTGAACTTGATCCGGTTATCGGAAGAGATATTGAAATTGCCCGTGTAATAAGAATTCTGTCACGTAAGAGAAAAAATAATCCTATACTGATAGGCGAAGCAGGTGTGGGTAAAACAGCGATTGTTGAAGGCCTTGCACAGAGGATAGTGAAACAGGATGTGCCGGAAACTCTTTACGGTTACAGACTTCTTGCGCTTGATCTATCGTCTATAGTCGCAGGTACCAAATATAGAGGTGAGTTTGAAGAGCGTCTTAAAAAGCTTGTACTGGAGATAAAGAACAGTGAAAAACTTGTAATCTTTATAGATGAGATACACACTATTACAGGCGCCGGTGCTGCTGAAGGAGCTATTGATGCCGCCAATATTCTTAAACCTGCTCTTGCAAGGGGAGAGCTCCAGTGTATCGGCGCAACGACAATGACTGAATATAAGCTTTACATAGAAAAAGACAGCGCTCTTGTAAGGCGTTTTCAGAATATAATAATTGATGAACCTGATACCGATGAAACTTTAAATATTCTCCAGGGCCTGAAAGAAACTTATGAAAAATATCATAAAGTTACTTACTCAGAGGATGCGCTTGAAGAAGCTGTTATGCTCGCAGACAGGTATATTAACGACAGATATTTCCCTGACAAAGCAATTGATCTTATTGATGAAGCGGGTGCAATGGCCAGATATGATAACATTGAAAAACCCTCCGAAATAACAGAACTTGAAAATGAAATTAAACGTCTTAATGAAAACAAGGTCGAACTCGTTCAGGCTCAGGAATATGAACAGGCTGCGCGTATAAGAGATATAATCTCTGAAAAGAAAGATAAACTTGAAGTCATTTCTGCTGAATGGCTTAACAGGACGAACAGGTTTGAAGTGCTGGTAAAACCCTCTCTTATTGCCAAAGTCGTTGCTGAGATGACCGGCATACCTGTTGAGGAACTCGAAGAGGACGAATCTGAAAAACTCCTCAACATGGAGGACTATCTTAATAAAAGAGTATTCGGGCAGAAAGAGGCAATAGAAACTGTCAGCAGAGCCATCAGGAGATCAAGGGTCGGGCTCGGCAGGGATGACAGGCCAAACGGTTCATTTATATTTCTGGGGCCCACGGGTGTGGGTAAGACAGAGCTGGGGAGAGCTCTCGCGGAGTTTCTTTTCGGTGATGAAAAAAATCTTATACGCCTCGATATGTCGGAGTTCATGGAGAAGCATTCTGTATCACGACTTATAGGCTCACCGCCCGGATACGTCGGCTATGAAGAGGGCGGGCAGCTAACTGAAAAAGTGCGAAGGAAGCCTTATTCTGTTGTTCTCCTTGATGAAATAGAAAAAGCGCATCCGGATATTTTTAATATTTTACTGCAGGTACTTGATGAAGGTGAGCTTACAGACTCATCAGGAACTACCGTAAGTTTCAGAGATACTATTATTGTAATGACATCAAATGTGGGGAACAGCGGATCTGATTCAACAGGTACACTTGGATTCGGCAAAAGTAACGATAACAGCTCNNCACCTGAACTTCTTAATAGAATAGATGAAACAGTTTATTTTAATAAACTTAATATTGATGATTTTACTTCAATTGCTGATCTGATGATAAAAGAAGTTTCAGAAAAGATGAGCCATAACGGCGTTGAACTTATAGTGCCGAAAAATGTCAGAAAACATCTTGTTGAACAGGGGTTTGATCCGAAAACCGGCGCACGAAATCTCAGAAGAATAATTCAGCGTGAAATTGAAGACAGAATAGCAGAAAAAATATTAAAAGATAAATCAAATGAAAAAGTGGTAATTAAAGCAGGTCTGAAGAACGGTATAATATTTTTTAAATCAAGTGTAGCTGCTGATGAACAACCGGTTAATGAAGAAACCGGAGCTGTACTTAAAGCATAAAATACTTGATTTTATTCCCCGATGAAAATTAGTGTCTAACCTGACTGATGCGGAACAATTCTATCAGTATGTAAAATCCATGCGGCAGTAATTTGATCTGTTTTGCAAATTTCCGCAGAATCTTTACAATTTACTCCTGTAAATATTTCAGGTCCGTTGAATAATTGATTTTTTCAACGGTTCGTACCCGGCCTGAAAACAGGTTCGCTCGTTCAATTGACATCACCTTATATTTAAAAAGAGGAAATATATGGGAAAAACAATCACAGAAAAAATTTTTGATTCACACAGAATTGAGGAACTTTCGGGCGGTATTTCTGTTCTGAAGCTTGATGCTGTATTCTGTCATGAAATAACAACTCCGATTGCCATTAATGATCTCATCGCACGTGGAAAAGATCGTGTTTTTGATCCATCTAAAATTAAAGTAGTTATAGATCATGTGACACCCTCAAAAGATACAAAAACAGCAATCCAGGCTAAAACATTGAGGGATTGGGCAAGAAGAAACGGTATCAAGGATTTTTTTGATGTTGGCAGAAACGGTGTCTGCCATGCAATATTCCCTGAGAAGGGTTTTACCAGGCCCGGTTATACAATAATAATGGGTGACTCCCATACATGTACTCATGGTGCATTCGGAGCATTCGCGGCAGGTGTCGGAACAACAGATCTTGAAGTGGGTATGCTGAAAGGTGTCTGTACATTTAAGGCGCCCAAAACAATGAAATTTAATCTTACAGGAAAACTACCGGAAGGTGTTTATGCCAAGGATGTTATTCTTTATATAATAGGTATGATCGGGGTTAACGGCGCAACAAATAGAATTATGGAATTTACCGGATCTGTTGTTGATGATATGAGCATGGAATCAAGAATGACGCTCTGTAACATGGCTATCGAAGCGGGCGGTACAAGCGGAGTCTGTTATCCCGACATGAAAACTGTTGATTATCTCTGGGAACATATTAAAGATGAATATAAATCGAAAGAAGCCGCATTAACAGAATTTAAAAAGTGGGTATCTGACGCGGATGCCGACTTTGAAAAAGTTTTCGATATTGATGTAAGTGCTCTTGAGCCTATGGCAACATATGGTTATAAACCTGACGAAGTTAAACCTGTCAGAGAGCTTGAAGGCGCTGATGTTGACCAGGTTTATATCGGTTCATGTACTAATGGACGCATTGAGGATCTTCGAATAGCAGCAGCTATCCTGAAGGATAAAAAAATCAGCGATAATGTTAGAGGCGTGGTTTCTCCAGCCACTCCGGACATTTTTAAAAAGGCACTCGATGAAGGTATTATTCAGGTTTTCATGGATTCCGGATTCTGTGTAACTAATCCGACCTGCGGTGCATGTTTAGGAATGAGTAATGGAGTCCTTGCTCCTGGTGAAGTCTGTGCTTCTACAACCAACAGGAACTTTAACGGCAGAATGGGGAAGGGGGGAATGGTACACCTCATGAGTCCCGCCACAGCAGCTGCTACAGCAATTAAAGGAAAAATTGCTAATTCAGAGTTATTCAGGAGGAAATAATTTTATGAAAAATTTCAGCGGAAGAGTCCTTTTCCTTTATAGGGCTGACATTAATACAGATGAAATCATTCCGGCAAAGTATCTCACTGAGAGTACAAAAGATGCTCTGAAGCCATATCTCCTTGAAGACCTTAAACTTGAAGGATTCAATCAGAAAAAAGATATTGAGAATACAGAAGTAATAGTCACAAGAGTAAATTTCGGATGCGGCTCTTCCAGGGAACATGCACCCTGGGCACTTGAAGTAAATGATATCAATCTTGTCATAGCAGTTGATTTTGCCAGGATATTCAGGCAGAATATGTATAATTGCGGCATGATGGCAGTGGAGCTCCCTGCGCAAACCATTGACATGCTCTTCACAAAATTTTCCGGTAAAGAAACATTTGTTGAGACAGATTTCAATGCAGGAACCTTTAATTTTAGGTCGGGGGATACTATTGAAACTGTTTCATTCAATATATCAGAATTTGACAGGGATCTTGTGAAAGCAGGCGGGTGGGTTGATTTCGCCGATGCTCGTTACTGATTCTTTTTAAGCATCTTAATGTTTTTACTGTCAGTAATATTACCATTCAGTAAAAACGGTATGGTATACCATCTTCCGCTAAGGTATTCATTATAAAAAGCGATTGCGGGACGTGGTATATCTTTAATAAAGTGATTATTGAATTCAAGCTTCATTGACAGATTATTGGCGCTAAGATCACTGTTTATTTTACCATTCATGGATAACCTGATATCTTCTGAATTGAATATAAATGAATTGATCGTCAGGTCCCGGCCATTTACATCAATATTGCCGTAAATTTTACTGAACTCCAGATCCTTCAGTTTGTATCTAAGTTCAGCCAGAAATATAATTAAACCGTTCTGAATCCCTGTGTTTACAACTTTTCCTTTTGAAACGCTGAAAGTAGCATTACCTTTAAGTGTCTCTGTCATATTTTCCCTGAATCCGAAACCGAGATTCACTGAACCGTCAGCGAATCCGAATAGCCTGTTATTCAGATTATCATTTGTGAATTTGAGGTCATTGACTTTCATGCCATTAAATCTTGCATTGATATGGGCAGTGGGGAAATCGCCGGATAATTCAATTTTACCTGAACCATTTAAGCTTCCACTTAAAAGAGATGTATCAACCCGGTTCAGTTTTATCGTTTTTCCTGATGCTGCAAAATCCGCATGATTATTTTTAAATAGAAATTTATCGTAGATTATTTCACCAACCTGAATTTTACCGCTTATGTTAACAGGAAAAGAGAAATCTGAAGAGGATTTTCCGCCGCTAAGACTTATGTTATTAACATCCAGTTTGTTGCCCTTTATAAAAACATAAATACTTTTAAAATTGCTGTCAGTGGCGGCGAGTGAAACATTGAAATTGCTGCCGAATATTTTCACTGGTATGCTTTTTTTCTTGAAGACATTATTTACGAGTTCAACTTCTGTATTAAGCCCGCTGAAAACTTCTGTGCGATCTTTATAACTGCATTCAGAAATCTGAATTCTGCCATTAAATTTTGAACTATTATACGAAAGATTTCCCTTGAGATTACCGGTGAATCCTGAAGGTATGCTGCTTTCAAGCTGTCTTAAATCAGATATTGAATAATTCAGATTTGAAACAGAAAATCTTTTAACCTCACCGGCTTTTGTTGATATAAAAAGATCCTCAAGAATTGAGGATGAATTATTCAGTTTATTTTTTGCATCTTTTATAAAAACAGTATCATTCTCTATATTAACAACACATGAACCATCAGCGTGAATAACACTTTTGCTTTTATTCAAGGTTGNNTGATGTTACTTTTGCATGACCTTTAATTACAGGAAGCTGCAATTCAAAATTGTCTATTAAACCGTTAACTGTCTGAAACGGAAGTTTCAGTGGTTTATGCGGAAATCCATAAACCCAGGTCAAAGAACAATTTTCAAGTTTGGTAATGCCGGTAATTTTTAATTTTTCTGTAAGATCAATGATTATTTCCGGATACAATTTACCTCTGCCTGCCGGGAGTTCGATTACTGCGTCAGAGAGGTTAAAAATATTATCCTGTTTAAGTTGGAAGGTACCGTTAACCTGAT
>DINC01000234.1:7660-16604 GCA_002425885.1 Spirochaetia bacterium UBA5550
ACCTTCTAAAGGTTTAAAAACAGCAGGGGGATTTACAAGATTCAAAGAACAATCTCTTAGAATGACTTCATTAATTTTAATACTGGTTTTGCTCTCTTCGGATGCCGGGGTTTCCCGTTTAAAATTATCGAATATTCTTGCAATATTACTTTTACCTGTATTGTCAAAACTCCACCGTATTAAAAGATTTTTAAAATATAATCTATTGATAGTATAATCTTTTTTTAGAANNATTGTATTATTGCTTCTTCTGCTTTCAGTAATGATTTGTCATCAGGAAGTACGTTGCCGTTTTCGTCTGAATCGGAGATAGTTACACCCTGAAGTATGACACCTCTGATGCTGTATCTGAGAGATTTTATTTCTACTCTATGCCCCAGAGCAGTTTCAGATTTAGTTTTAATCAGATTTAAAACGGATTCTTCAGGGTAAAAATAAAATAAAAGAGCAGCGCCTGATAAAAGAACTGCCGCAGTGCTGACAAAAACAATGGTTCCGATTTTCAGGTATTTTGCTATTTTTTTTCTCATTTGTTCTTGTTTGCTTCCCTCTGTCTTTCAAGCGCGGTCTGTTTTTTGAAGAACAGTACAGTTTTTTCAAGTTCAGAAAGATCCGTGCTTATAATTTTCCCCTCCTGGAGCATAATATGTTTATCTTCCAGAAGTTTTACGATGAGGGTCTCACCCTCAACTGGTGATAAACCTACCATGTTTATAAGCTCCTTCGATCCGAATTCAAAGTTATGTGGTTTTTTGAATTCAATGCCGATTTTCTGTTTTTCAATCTGAATCAGCAGAGTGTCATAAATCCTTCCTAATGGATTTCTGATCATGAGATTCTCAAGCTGCCTGTACGCAGTCCATGTTCTTTCGCTGAGGAGCTGAATAAGTCTTGTGGCAAGCTGAGGCTGTGCCTGAACCATGCCTTCGAAGTTTGATTTATTAATAGCGAGAACTGAGACATCTCCATATGAAATTGCAGAAGCGCTTCTTGGTTTGTTGTCGAGGAGAGCCATTTCGCCGAAAATGTCACCGGCTTTTAGAACTGCAAGGAGAATCTCCTCATCTACAATTTTTGTAATTTTAACTTTCCCATCCTGAATGATAAACAGTTCATCACCAGGTTCCGATTCACTAAAAAGCATTGTGTTGTCAGGATATTTCCGGTTCATTCCGGCTCTGTACGGCATATCCGGAAATTTCAGCGGGGATTTTAATGTTTTAAGCCGTTCGATCGATTTGTCCCTGTTGTAACCGGAAGGACAGTGCTGAATATATTTCTGGTAAGCATAGATCGCATGGTTGAAAATTCTCTTTTTCAGATAATATTCGCCTATGTTAAAAAGATGTTCAGGGTCCTCTTCACCGGAAGTTTTGAGTGAAAGATTGGTTATTGCCGAGTCAAACTGTCGCAGTTTTCTGCTGAAAAAACGGATAATTTTCATGGCAACAGCAGGGTTTTTCTGAATCAGAAGACCGAACATATCCTTCTCTACGGATATAAGGGAGACATTTTCCAGGGCAACTGCGGTATCGAGCCTCGCATGCCCGGCCATACATGAAACGACTCCGAAAAAATCTCCGGGCCCAAGAATTGTATATGGTTCTTCTGAAAGAACAGGAGTTTCCTTGGATATTTTAACCTTTCCGCTTCTTATAATATAAAAATTTGAGGCGTTCTTTTTCCCTTCAACCATTACGAAGGAGTTCGCCATATAGTTTTCAACCTTAAACTGGGTAGCTGCCATTATTCCTCTTCTGCCTGGAAACTGATATAGATACTATTATCTACTTTCGGTCAAAAATCAAATCTTTTACATGAAAATTTACACGAAGTATATACCCTGGTTAATTTTCAGTCTATCAATTTTTTTAATTTATAGAGCTCATTTATAGCATCCATAGGAGTCAGACTTTCAACATCTATTTTATTAAGAGTCTGAATCAGAATATGGTTTGACGCATTAAAAATTTCAAGCTGTTCTGATGAGGTGCCTGAATCAGCAAGTTTATCTTTAACAGAACCGCTTTTTTCAAGTTTTTCAAGTATTTTTGTTGAACGCGAAATTATTGTTTTAGGTAGTCCGGCAAGTTTTGCAACATGAATCCCGTAAGATTTGTCTGCACTCCCTGATACCACTTTATGCAGAAACTCCACGTTGTTTAATGTTTCTTTAACGAGTACATTAAAATTAACAATTCCTGTTTTACTTCCGAGTTGTGTCAGCTCATGATAATGTGTAGCGAAGAGGGTCTTGGCCCTTATATATCGCTGAATATACTCAACAACTCCCCATGCTATTGAAAGACCGTCATAAGTGCTGGTCCCGCGGCCCACTTCATCCATAATTATAAGACTTTTTTCAGTGGCATTATTCAGAATGTTCGCAGTTTCATTCATTTCAACAAGAAAAGTAGATTCACCCCTAGATAAATTATCTGATGCCCCTATACGAGTAAAAATTCTATCTGCTATTGAAATATCGGCACTTTCCGCAGGGACAAAGGAACCGGTCTGTGCAAGAAGCTGAATGATTGCACACATTCTGATATATGTTGATTTACCGGCCATGTTCGGGCCTGTGATTATGGCAATCATATTTTCATTATCATCAAGGAGAATGTCGTTAGGGATAAATACCTCTTTCGTGTAATACTTTTCAACAGCCGGGTGTCTCCCTGCTTTTATTGAAATGTAATTATTGTCGTTTATCTGAGGCCGTACAAATCTGTTATGTATGGCAGCAACAGATAGTGAGCATATAAAATCAATATAGCCGATAGTAGTTGCTGTATTCTGAATTTCCCGGCTTTTAATGATTATCTCATTTTTCAGTTTTTCTATTTCCCTGTTTTCGATGACTGTAATTTTTTCTGATGCACCAAGTATATCAGTTTCGAATTTCTGTAATTCGGGAGTTGTGAACCTCTCTCCGCCGACCAGAGTCTGTTTGCGCATATATTCTTTAGGAGCATTTTCAGCCTGTCCCTTGCTTATTTCAATATAATAGCCGAGAATTTTATTGTATTTTACGCGGAGAGTATTTATTCCGAGCCTTGACTTCTCCTCCTCCTGATATTTGAGTATCCAGCTCCTCGCGTCAGATTTGAGTTCATAAAGTCTGTCCAGCTCAGGGATGTAGCCCGGTTTTATAACTCTTCCATGTTCAGGAGAGAGCGCCGGATCGTCATCAATAACTGTTTTAATTGTTTCAGCAAGTTCTTTCAGATCAGATATTCCTGAAGCAAGTCTCTCTATTGAGGGGGAGTTAATTCCATGCTCGGCAAGTTTCTGCTGTATCTTTTCAGCAGCTTCAAGTGACTGTCTCAGTGCAATGAAATTACGCGGCTGAATTTTTCCGATGGTGAATCTTGAGATAAGTCTCTCCATGTCGAGTATATCTTTAAGCGAAGAGTTTATCTCCTCAGTCAGTTCAACTCTCTGGTAAAAAAAATCTACAAGATTCAGTCTCTCTTCAATAGCAGTTCTTTCGATAAGGGGCTGCAGCAGATTACGTTCAAGAGTTCTCCTGCCCATGGGTGTCTTTGTGTGATTGAGAACAGAAAAAAGAGTCCGGTTTTTAGAGCCGTCCTGCTGATTCTGTATAAGTTCAAGGTTCGATACTGTTGCCTCATCAAGAAGCATAGTCTCCTGCGATGCAAGTTTCATCGGATTCTTCAGGTGACCGAAAAGAGTTTTGTGAGTGTCACGCAGATATTGGAGTATTGAACCGACAGTGATAATTTCTGTATCGGATTCAATCCCCAGTCCCTTCAGCGAATGAATCTGGAGAGTCTGACAGATTACATCACTCATGAAATCTTTTTCGTAGTTCCACTCGTTCAGTGCGTGGACCGGTATGTTTCTGTTTTTGATATATTCAAGAAAAACAGCGTCTGTTTCATAGGATACAGCAAAGAAAAGAATTTCCCGGGGCGAGAACTTGGCAAGCTCCCCCCTGAAAAGCTCCTGATTTTTCTCTGATGTCATATAGCTGAAATCTCCGGTTGAAATATCAACGAAGGAGATGCCCATTTCAGTTTTAGAAAGATAAACCGAACAGAGATAATTATTATCGTCAGATGCGATTAGATTCTGTTCAATAACAGTTCCCGGAGTTATAATTCGTACTACATCTCTTTTTACAATACTTCCTGAAGATGGAACTGTTTCAAGCTGTTCGCACACCGCCACTCTCTTTCCTGCTTTTATAAGCCGGGCAATATAACTCTCCGCAGCATGATAGGGGAGGCCGCACATCGGCACATCATTCTGACGTGCGGTGAGAGCTATATCAAGAATTTTAGAGGCAATTTTCGCATCATCAAAAAACATTTCGTAAAAATCACCCATCCTGAAAAAAAGTATATCATCAGGGTGCCTCCTTTTGATGTCGCTGTACTGCTTCATCATAGGTGTAAGTTTTTCATCCATTCGTCAATCCCCGTAAATGTAGCTTCTGTTTCCCTGTTCCGAAAATCTTACGATATTTCCATTAATACCGTATTCCTCTGCAAGCCTGATTCTCCCTTCGTAAGCTCTTTCTGTATCCCTGAATTTGCCGATATAAAGAAAATATCCTGACTTTGCTTTTACAACCCTTTTTGACGGAAAATTTTTAAGAAGTCTGTTCATGCTGTAAACTTCCTTCTCCCTTGTAAATGGCCCCACTGAAACAGAAAAATATATCTCTTCAGCAGCTTCATTAATTTCGTATTCAGGGAGTATAGCAAGTCTGTCTGAATTATTTACCATCTCCATATCCGGGATGTAATCAACTATTTTCGGATTATTTTTTTTAAGCTTTTCAATTTTTGCACCAGCCATCCCGGCTTCCGGTGATTCAGGGAAGAGTTTTACAATATCGGTATAGGCTGAGTATGCTCTGTTAAAGTCTTTCTTCTCATCATAGAACTCAGCGAGCCTGTATATTATTGAAGGGGATAATTCGGATTTGTTAAAACCTGCGGCAAGTTCTCTTAAGCTGTATATATAGGATCTCGAATTTCCGGAAGTTCTTCTGTCAATTTCTGAAAGTGTGAAGATTGCCCGTGCGAGTATATTAAAATCATGAGTTTTTTCTGTTATTGCAAGAGTTTCGTTACGCGCCTTGTCGTAATCTTCGAGCATAATCAGGGAATTGATATGCATGAAACGGAATTCAATTCCATACCGGCCATTACTAAAGATTTTTATCCCCTGTGCGGATTCATCACGGAGTTCTTTCCATTTTGATTTAAGATCAAGTATCTGGCATAATTTATATAACGCTACATCCCGTTTCCCGTATGATGAATAGTTCTTTAAAACAGCTCTGTATCTCTCTACCGCCAGTTCAGTGTCACTCTCAATCTCAGCAAGCATCATACGGACATCGGGAACCTGTGCGCTTCCGGGGTTGTTTTTCAGCCATGAGAAAGCGCTCTTTTCAAATGATTCCTCACTACCTGAACGGAACAGTTCTACAAGGTCTTTGTAAGTTTTTTCCTGATTGTTTGCAACGGCTAAAACAGGAATTACCGCAGCTGTAATTGCGGCAGTAATCATAATATCAAGGAATTTTTTTACCAACAAGTGTCGAGCCTTTGACATCAGTGATTTCTACCCGTGACTCCTTTCCTATATCCGCGCTGCTGCCGTTAAACACTACCGTGTGGTTTAAGAAGGTTTTACCCGAAACTTCATCAGCAGATCTTCTGCTTGATTTTTCGGCAATAACCAGCTCTATTCTGTTAATCCTTGATTCACGTTTTTCAAGAGAAATTTTTCTCTGCAAAGCAATTAATTCATTAAGACGTTCAATTTTTTCCGTTCTTGTCAATTCTTCTTTTATTGTAAAGGCAGGAGTACCCTCTCTGGGGGAATAGGCATACATAAAGGCTTCATCATATCTTATATCAGTAACTGCTTTCAGCGTGTTGCGGAAATCCGAATCAGTTTCTCCGGGAAAACCTACAATGAGATCTGTTGAAACAGAAAAATCATCAAGCTTGCTCTTCAGAGTGTCAATAATCCTGTAATAATCTGATAATGTATATTTGCGGTTCATGGCTTTAAGAACAGGATTTGACCCGCTCTGCAAAGGGAGGTGGATGCTTCTGGATATATTTCTGTTATCTTTTATTACGTCTGCAATTGCTGAATTAAAATCCATAGGGTGAGATGTAAGGAAGTTTATTTTTTTCAATCCTTTGATGGCAGCTGTTTTTTCAAGAAGCTGATAGAATGGGATTTCACCGCAATCCTGCCCGTACTGGTTTACATTCTGTCCCAGCAGTGTTATTTCGATTATCCCTTCGGCAGCAAGTTCTTTGATATAATTAAGTATTTTCTCTGAGGGGAATGATATAAGTTTCCCTCGAACATAAGGGACAATACAGTAAGCACAGAAATTTTCGCAGCCGTGTGTAATGGTCACCCATTTATGCCAGGGATAAATATCCTTATTTTTAACAAGATCAAAATTTATTCTTTCAGCAAAATCCGCTTCAGTCTGTGAAAGGAAAATCCTGCTTTTATCTTTTTTTGTATGCGATCTTACAATAGCTCCAAGTTCAGGCGACTGGTATGGCCCCACAGCCAGGTCCGCTTTACCTTTCAGTACAAGGTCCTCACCGATCCGCTGAGCCATGCACCCTGCAACGACAACAAGCTTTTTTCCAGCAGCTTTCCTTGATCGTGCAATACTTATTTTTGCAAGTGCTCTTTTTTCGGCATGTTCTCTCACTGAGCATGTATTGAATATACAGATATCAGCTGTCTCTTCATTATCTGTCTCTGTAAATCCGTTTTCAAGCATCGAATGTTTTATAAGCTCGGAGTCCCCTTTATTCATCTGACATCCGAATGTTTCGATATAAAAGGTTTTCATTTACTGGTCAGATCAGTCCCGCTTTTCTATAAATGGCATCAATATTTTTATAATACCTGTTTATATCAAAGAGAGAATCAATATCCGCTTCAGTTATTTTTTCCATCACCTGAGGTGATTTAAGTGCCAGCTCTTTGAGTGTTCCTTCACGAGCCCAGACTCTCATTGCCATCTCCTGAACCAGCCGGTATGCATCCTCCCTGGAAAAACCTTTTTCAACAAGAAGAAGCAGCAGTGACTGTGAGTAGAAAAGCCCCCCTGTCCTGTCAATGTTAGTCTGCATATTCTCCGGGTAAAGGTGAAGGTTCTTAAGTATAAAGATAATTCTGCCAAGGAGATAATCCAGGGCAATAGTTGAATCCGGAAGTATTACCCGCTCTGCTGATGAATGAGAAATATCTCTTTCATGCCAGAGTGTTATATTTTCAAGAGCCACATTCATGTTGGATTTTATTACACGGGAGAGTCCGGTAATCCGTTCGGACAGTATCGGATTCCGTTTGTGCGGCATAGCGGACGAACCTTTCTGTCCCTTCTGAAACGGCTCTTCGATCTCGCGGACTTCTGTTCTTTGAAGATGCCGGATTTCAGTTGCAAGCTGGTCAAGTGTTCCGGCAGTTATTGCAATAGCTGACATATATTCCGCATGTCTGTCTCTCTGTATAACCTGAGTGGAAACCGGATCAGGTTTAAGCCCCAGCCTGCGGCAGACCTCTTCTTCTATCTCCGGTGATATATTACTGAATGTACCAACAGCACCTGATAGTTTTCCATAAGATATATTATCAATTGCCCTGAGCATCCTTTCCCTGCTTCGTTTAAATGCCTCATAATAGAGAGCCATTTTTACACCGAAAGTTGTTGGTTCTGCGTGTACACCATGCGAACGCCCCATACAGCGGATGTCTTTGAATTTTATAGCATTATCCTTCAGAACCTCGATAACCTGATCAAGCTCCTTCACCAGAATTTCCCCGGCTTTTTTCATCTGTATAGAGAGAGCTGTGTCAACTACATCACTTGATGTAAGCCCGTAATGAATAAACCTGCTTGAAGGCCCGACATTTTCTGCAACTGCAGTAGTGAAAGCTATAACGTCGTGATGTACTTCATTTTCAATTTCAAGTATCCGATCAACTGAGAAATCAGCCTTCTCTTTTATTATTGCAAGATCTTCGGCAGGTATAATTCCGCGTTCAGCATAAACTTCACATACAGCAATCTCTATATCAAGCCAGATCCTGAACTTGCTTTCAAGTTCCCATAAATCTGACATCTCTTTCCTTGAATATCTTGGTATCATAAATTTCCTCTGATAATAAAATGGTTAAAGCAATATGCTGATTTACGNNACATAATTTTTTTTCAGAACATCTTAAAGTTTCAGTTTAAATCAAGACTTTTTTGAACGGAATGTCGATTAAGTTTATATCAGCAGGTTGCTTTTTCAAGAGCATCGAGGTTTTTGAATGCCTCTTCAAAAGAATTACCGCACAACTCCGGTGTAGGGGTAAACTCTCTGCATACTTTTGGTCTTTCATTATAAATAGAACATTTCATATCAGCAGAAAGATGAATGCATCTTGTGCCTGCCGGTTTGCCGCTCCCTGTGCCTGGAATTACTGTGGAGATTGAAGGCGCTATACAGCAGGCTCCGCATCTGTTACATTCCATCCGGTCTGTTACCTCTATATAAATATTAATGAGAAACTCTCGCCATTAACTGCAAAAGAATAAATACTGTCAAATACTTGTTGCTTAAAAAAAGAGTTTGAATGTCATAGGTGAAATATGTGTAATTTTGCTGGAGGAAGATATGTATATTAGTAAAGTGCTGATTGATGTGAAATTCCCGGCAGTTAGACATGATCTTAATTCTCCGGATCTGTTTTATAATACAATAAAAGCTATGACCGGTGATTCAAAACCGGTTTACAGAATTGAAAATATTCCTCTTTACCAGACAAATTTTGTTCAACCGGTTGTTGTAGTTTCCGCATCCAGGCCTGATATACATAAAAGCGGCAAACCTTCGGGCTATTTCCGGGGAATTGAAACACTGGATTATGCGTC
>DINC01000234.1:16635-17597 GCA_002425885.1 Spirochaetia bacterium UBA5550
GTGCGTCGCCGATGAGAGAAGGGATGGTTTACCGTTTTTTTATAAAAGCCAATCCCTCTGTAAAAATTTTTTTTAAAGTGTACGATGTTGATACTGATGAGGGAAGATTAAAATGGCTTGAAACTGAAAGTTCCCCGAATGGTTTTCAGATTATTGATTGCAAATGCTCAGATGACGGATATATTGTTTCGCGTGAAAAAGGTGAAAAGTTATCTTCTGTCATTTACGAAGGCGCTTTGAAAATTTCTGATAAAAACAAATTTACAGCTGCTCTTTGTAATGGGATTGGTAGAGGCAGAAGCCTTGGGCTCGGGCTTCTTTCGGTTGAAAACTTTGCTTCTAAAAACAGAAATATGGCGGAAGAGATGAAAAATTCTCCCCATCAATAAGATGAAATCAGTAATGAGCCGGTGTCTAATGCCGGTTCATCAGTCAGAAGTTTAACATTACACCCCGCTGCTTCTATAAAACTGTATATTTTATCCCNNACGGTGAAAATGATGCTGTTATTGAATCTTCCGGAGGCTCCTCCTATAAATCCATATTTATATCCGGGCAGAGCTATATAACCGGGAGAAATTATTAATGAATTGAATCCGTTTTTTAGAGCTTCGTTATGAATCGAATTGTCAGCAGTTATAATACGTTTTTCATCTATGATTAAAGTTGAACATTTAGAGTATCCCNNNNAGATATTCTTTTATAATTAAATCAGCAGCATCCTTTTTATGAAAAGCATATTCCTCAGTTGCTGCAATATTATATGCTATATCACCGGGATACTTATAAGAGAGAGGGGTAATTCCTTTTTTGATGTCACAGTAATTACTTAACCTGTCAAGAAAGCTTTTATCAATATCAGGATGGACAAAGGCCGTGTGACGGTGCAGAAAAACCTGTATATCAGGATGGCCTGAGATCGGTTTATCAACGAGTTGTGTGCGGGGAACAGACAAAGGTTC
>DINC01000235.1:0-908 GCA_002425885.1 Spirochaetia bacterium UBA5550
TATATTCGGCATTTTATCTCAAAACCGGATACTTTTCAATTACTTTTAATGGCAGTACATGAACTGCAAAATTAAACTTACCGGTATTAATTGTTACTTGCCAATTTTCTGCCTGTTTTATTCAATACTTCAACCGGTTTACGGTATAATTTTTTTATAAAAGGAACAATATGAAAAATAAAATTATCTATCTTTTACTCGCGGTTTTACTTGTATCAACAGTTGCATGCAAAAAAGCTGACCTGTCAACTGACAAAGGTAAATATAGTTATGCAATCGGATATAATATAGGCTCAAGTCTCAAAAAAGATAATGTTGAACTTGATACTGATTCATTTATGGCTGCTGTTGAAGACGCGTTAAGCGGAAAGGAGAGCGGACTTACACCTGAGCAGGCTCAACAGGCAATAATGAACCTCAGAATGAGTATGCAGACAAAAAGAGCGCAGGGCGCTGAAGAAAACAAAAAAAAAGGTGATGAATTCCTTGCCGCCAATAAAACAAAAGAAGGCGTTAAAACTACTGCATCCGGACTTCAGTACCGTGTTCTTACAGAAGGAAATGGAACAAAACCGAAATCCACAGATACTGTAAAGGTACACTACTCCGGCAAACTTATAGACGGTACAGAGTTTGACAGCTCATACAAAAGAAATGAACCTGTTGAATTTAAACTCGATTCTGTCATCAAGGGCTGGACTGAAGGTGTGCAGCTGATGACTGTGGGCTCGAAATATGAACTGGTTATACCTTCAGATTTAGGATACGGTCCAATGGGTAACCAGGCAATCCCCGGAAACTCCGTTCTTATATTTGAAGTTGAACTTCTCGGTACAGGGAAATAATTTTATTAACAGATAACTCAATCAGTAATGGTTGAGTTATCTGTATTCCCCATATTTAAAAAT
>DINC01000235.1:929-1108 GCA_002425885.1 Spirochaetia bacterium UBA5550
TATTTCCGCAAGCAGAAGAACTGACATACCGGCTCTCTATCCTGAATGGTTTATCAACCGGATCAAAGCCGGTTTTCTCCTTACAGTAAATCCACTTAACAAAACGCAGATTTCAAAGATCAATCTTTCTCCTGAAACTGTAGATTGTATTGTTTTCTGGACTAAAAATCCGGAACCGT
>DINC01000235.1:1131-2856 GCA_002425885.1 Spirochaetia bacterium UBA5550
TCCGGAACCGTTATTTCAATATCTTGATTTACTCAGCAGCTATAATTACTATTTTCATTTTACACTGACTCCCTACGACTCTTCAATTGAAATGAATCTGCCGGATAAATCTCTACTGATTGAAACTTTTAAAAGGTTGTCTGATATTATCGGCCCTGAACGAATTATATGGAGATATGATCCTGTATTTTATACCGGTAAATATGATTATTCATTCCACATTAAAAGTTTTCAAATACTTGCCAAAGCATTATCTGGATACACTGAAAGATGCATGTACAGCTTTCTTACTGTTTATAAAAAATGTGAGCGGAATATGAAAGCCGTTACTTTTTCAAGGCCCGATATGAACGATATAATAAAACTATCTGAAAATTTTGCACAAATTTCCAATGCTGAAGGAATTAAACTTCAGACCTGCGCTGAAAATCTGGATCTAACTGATTTCGGCATTACCAGGGGGAAATGTATTGATGATGATCTTATTTCAAAAATAACAGGAAAGCATCTGACAATACCTGAAGACAGGTATCAGAGAGAGTCATGTCTGTGCGCTTCAAGTGTTGATATAGGAGCCTATAACACATGTATTCACCGCTGTATCTACTGTTATGCTAATTTCAACCATGATCTGGCTATTCAAAAATTCAATACTCATAATAGCACATCAGAAATTATTACAGGAGAATTGTCCGGTAATGAAATAATACGGGAACGGCATGATTCCGGTACTGACAGTTTACAGCTTAAACTTTTCTGAATTTTAGGCTTAACCTGTTATTCACTGTTCAATATTGTTCTGCATCCTCCGCTCAATAAAAACCGAACTTCCGGAGATATTCTTTGCCATCTTTTTCGCTTCTGCACATGCATCACTCACATCTATATAACTTTTAAAATTTCTTTCTATAAGCCTGACGCAACCAAGACTTATTGACATCAAAGGAAAATCAGCTTTACTCCCGTTTCTGCTGATGGTGGTTATAAAGCCCTTTGAAGCATCATCTTCGGAATAGTATGGTTTTATACCGTTATCGAAGAGTTTTATTATACTATCAGTCACAGAATCAAGTTTATCTTCAGGAACAATTAACGCAAAATCATCCCCTCCTATATGTCCTATAAAAGATGCTCCGCAGTTTTTATCAATTAAAACCTTTTTCAGAATTTGAGATGTGTATATTATCACCTCGTCACCCTTGGCAAATCCGTATTTATCATTATACGCTTTAAAATTATCCAGATCAGCGTAAATTACAGCATCAGGTAAATTCAATTCAAGACAACGTTTAATTTCTTTCAAAATACTGTTATTCCCCGGCAGTCGCGTGTTTGGATTTGCATCAAGAGCCAGTTTATTAAGTTGTTCAAGTTCCTTCATAGCATCCCTTAATCTTAAATGGTTCTTAACTCTTGATTTTACAATAGCGAGACTGAAAGGTTTAATAATATAATCTATGGCACCGATATCCAGACCCTCAGATTCATTAATTTCGTCCGAAAGCGCGGTAATGAATATTACAGGAATATCAGCACTTTTACTGTCAGCTTTCATCCTTCTGCAGACTTCATAACCGCTCAAACCGGGCATCACAATATCAAGCAGAATAAGATCAATATTGTCCGATGCGGCTATTTCTAAAGCCTGTTCTCCATTTTTTGCCACAACTATCCTGTATTCGTTTTTCAGAGTATTCATCAGAATATCTATATTAATCTTTTCAT
>DINC01000233.1 GCA_002425885.1 Spirochaetia bacterium UBA5550
TGGGTTTTTAGCTGAAGTTTTTATACAAATAAAATCGGGTAAAGTTTACAAGGCAGTCTGCCGGGAAATGGAAAGAGATTAACACTAACTTACAAAAGGGAAAAGTTTATTTAACAATGTTAAAAAAGATAGAAACAATAAGGTTCATCACAATCAACCAGGGTCTGAAAGGGATAGTCCACCTTGTTCTGCGCCGTGTCTTCTTAAGGGTCAGTATTACACGCAAAAAACTTGCATCAAAGTATCTCTCCGGCGACGGGATAGAAATTGGTGCATTACACTCCCCGTTAAAAATCCCGGCAAAAGCAAAGGTACGCTATGTTGATCGCATGTCCGTTGCAGATCTTCGAAAGCAGTATCCCGAGCTGGCACGATGTAAGCTGGTTGAAGTTGATATAATTGATAACGGTGAAAAGCTCTCGACAATTGAAGATTGTTCCTTTGATTTTGTCATTGCCAATCATATGATAGAGCACTGTCAGGAGCCCATAGGAACAATGCAGCAATTCCTGAGGGTTCTTAAACCGGGCGGTGTGCTTTATATGGCAGTACCTGACAAGCGTTACACTTTTGATTTTGACAGATCTGTTACCTCCATTGACCACCTGGTGCGCGATTACAGGGATGGTTCAGGCTGGTCGAAAATGCAGCATTTTGAGGAGTGGTGCAGGCTGGTTCAGAAGGTCCCGGATGCAGAAATTTCATCATCTGTCAATAATCTGATATCAATGGATTACAGCATACATTTCCATGTCTGGACAAAAGAGGAATTTATTAAATTGCTTCAATACTGTGAAGAAACATTACAATTTCCCTTTCAAACAGAGATAGTGAAGGAAAATTATAATGAATTCATTGTCATTCTGAGAAAAATATAGAATCTACTTATTGAAAAGAGCTTACTTGGTATACTATAGTGAAATATTATTGACATATAAACCGCAATAATACTCTTTAATGGTGATAAATTATACTACGAGGTTTTATGAAAGGGATTATTCTCGCCGGAGGTTCAGCCACGCGGCTTTACCCTGTAACACAGGTTGTATGCAAACAGCTCCTCCCGGTTTATGACAAACCGATGATATATTACCCGCTCTCCACGTTAATGCTGGCCGGGATAAGAGATATTCTGATTATTTCAACACCAGAGGATACTCCTGTTTTTGAAAGGGTACTTGGTGATGGATCTAAATATGGGATGAAATTCACCTATGCTGTACAGGACAAACCCCGGGGCCTTGCTGATGCATTTATAGTCGGAGCGGATTTTGTCGGTAATGACAGGGTATGCCTTGTACTTGGAGATAATATCTTTTACGGGAACGGCCTCTCGGAACTTCTGAGGAATGCAGTTAAGCATGAGGATGGAGCAACAGTCTTCGGATATTATGTCAATGACCCCGAGAGATATGGAGTGGTCGAGTTTGATAAAGATTGTCGTGTGGTCTCTATTGAAGAGAAGCCTGAAAAGCCTAAATCGAATTTTGCCGTTGTGGGTCTCTATTTTTATGATAATCAAGTTGTTGAGATTGCAAAAAACCTTAAACCATCACCGCGTGGAGAGATTGAAATTACAGATGTAAATAAGGAATACCTTAGGCGCGGTAAGCTTAAAGTACAGAACATGGGGCGCGGATATGCCTGGCTCGACACAGGTACGCACGATTCAATGCATGAGGCATCAACATTTGTAAAGATTATTGAGGACAGAAAAGGACTTAAAATTTCCTGTATTGAAGAGATTGCATACCAGATGGGGTTCATTGATGAAGCACAGCTCCGCAAACTGGCTGAACCTTTAATGAAATCCGGTTATGGCAAATATCTTATTGATATAATTGAAAAACAGTAAGAATAAAAGAATTCTCTCGCAAAGGCGCTAAGACGCAAAGACGCAAAGTTTTATTGAATTAAAAAAATCTTTTACACAGATGAACACAGATAAAGACGGATAAAAGATCAAATAAGTTTTTTTAATATTCCCATAAGCATCTGTGTATATCTTTTAAATCCGTGTTAATCTGTGTAAATGTCTTTTATTACTTTGCGTCTTTGCGAGTTGTGATTAATAAGTTATTTTTCTGAATATAATATGCGGAGTTATTTTATGCCTTTTGTGTTTAATAAATGTGAGATTCCCGGGCTTGTGATCGTTGAACCCAGAGCTTTTGCTGATGAAAGGGGCTTTTTCCTCGAATCATATAAAAAATCTGATTTTGTAAAAAACGGAATTGATATAGAATTCATGCAGGATAATCACTCACTTTCATCTAAAGGGGTACTTCGTGGACTGCATTACCAGAAACCTCCATACACTCAGGCCAAACTTGTGAGGGTAATAAAAGGCACAGCCTGGGATGTTGCTGTGGACATCAGAAAAAACTCCCCCACATATAAAAAATGGATCGGTGTGGAACTTTCGGGAGAAAACAGGAAGATGTTTTATATCCCGGAAGGATTTGCCCACGGTTTTGTCGCATTGACTGATGAAGTACATCTGATGTATAAATGTTCAAATGAATATTCTCCATCTCATGATGCAGGAATAATATGGAACGATCCCGAACTGGCAATTGAATGGCCCGTTGATGGGCCGTTATTATCAGATAAAGATCTTGTGCTCCCATACCTGAAAGACGCAGAGATTTTATGATGATTTGGATTACCGGATGTTCGGGGATGTTAGGGCGGCACATCTGCGAGAAGCTTTCCATTGCAGGCATGCCTCATATTGCAACAGACCTTGAAATTGATATAACTGAACCTTCGGCAGTATCTGACTTCATAACCGGAAATAAAATTTCATGGGTCATCAACTGTTCCGCATATACTGCTGTTGACCTGGCTGAGGATGAAAAAGATAAAGCCTTTGCTGTTAATGCGGATGGTGTAAAAAATCTTGCTGTTGCAGCAGAGATAAAAGGAGCAAAGCTGATTCATTTTTCCACAGATTATGTTTTCCCCGGTTTGAAGGAGAGCGGTTATGATGAGAAGGATAAAAACGGGCCCGAATCAGTTTACGGAGCAAGCAAACTTGCGGGTGAAAATGAAGTAATCTCTGCTTATGATAAACATTTTATATTCAGGATATCCTGGCTTTACGGCCCTTACGGGAAAAATTTTGTCCACACAATGGTGAATCTTTTTAAAGAACGAGATGAACTCAATGTAGTAAATGATCAGTATGGGAGCCCCACTTATACAGGGGAACTTGCTGATTTTATTGTGCGGGTTGTTAAAGATGATTCTGATAAATACGGGGTGTATCATTTCTCCGGAGAGGGTATGACAAACTGGTATGAATTCGCATCTGAGATTTACAGGCTTGCGGTAAATTATAGATTAATTGAAAGAAAGGTAGCAATAAATCCTGTGGATTCATCAAATTACCCGCAGAAAGCCAAAAGACCTGCGTTTTCATATATGCTTAAAGATAAACTTTACAGTACATTTGGTTACCGTCCGAAAAACTGGAAGGAGACACTTGAGGAGTATATAAAATCAATTAAAGGATAAAAATTAGACACAGATGAACACGGATGTTAAGGATTCACACAGATTTGTGGGTTAGTTTAAAAAACGTGTAAATCTGTGCCCATCTGTGTAAAAATATTATTTGAGAATTGAGAGTCAGTTTAATAAATGAATGATATCACTGAAGTTATAATCGGCTCGGCTTTTGAGGTATCAAATGTACTGGGGTCCGGTTTTCTGGAAAAAGTATATGAGAATGCTCTCTGTCTGGAATTGAAAAATAAGGGTCTGATTGCGGAACAGCAGAAGCGGATAGATGTTTATTATAAAGATTTTATTGTTGGCGAATACTATGCGGATATACTCATTAATAATGACATTATTCTTGAGTTGAAAACTGTCAAAAGTATTGAAATGATTCATGTAGCTCAATGTTTGAATTATTTAAAAGCTACAGGTAAAAAACTTGGATTGATTATAAATTTCGGTAATCAGAAGGTTGAGA
>DINC01000232.1 GCA_002425885.1 Spirochaetia bacterium UBA5550
AATATTTCTGAAGTAGAAATTTAAGAAACTGCTGCATATCAGGATTATCTTCAACAATAAGAATATCTATATCTGAATTCTGAACAGGGTCTGCTTCCGGTTGTTCAGTATTTTTATCATGTTTCAGATCAGACATCTCCCTCATTCCAAAGAATCTGTAATCTGATATAGATTCTTCAAGTTCAACACTTTCTATAAACTGAAAATTATCATTATCGCGGAAGTGCTCTTTACCTTTTGGAATTGTTACTGTAAACACTGTGCCATGATCATCAGGAGATTCATCTATAAATCTGCTGTTGACGGATAATGTTCCTCCATGCATTTCAATCAGTTCTTTAGCAAGAGCGAGCCCTATGCCTGTACCTTCATATTTTCTTGTTGAGCCGGCATCAACCTGCGAAAAACGATCAAATATTGATTCCAGTTTGTCTGAAGGAATTCCTATGCCTGAATCTTCAAAATCGATGCAACAGTTATTCTCATCATCCCTTACTGTTACTTTTATAAATCCCCCTTTGTCTGTAAATTTCAGGGAATTTGAAAAAAGATTCATTACAATTTTATCCATCTTTTCAATATCGATATAAACAGGAACAGTACCGGCGCAATTATCGAAACTTATGGTTATACCTTTTGACTCAGCTGCTGAATGAATGGAGGAGGTATAGTTTCTCAAAAATCCGACAATGTCGATCGCCTGTATTTTGAGGTTCATCCGTCCTGCTTCAATTTTTGAAAAATCAAGAAGGTTATTGATTAGTTTAAGCAGTTTTATTGCGTTCCTCTGTAAATTTTCAAAAAACCTTTTATCTGTTTTACCATCATAATCCCCCTGCAAAACTGATTCAATGGGTGATAGTATAAGTGTCAGTGGTGTGCGGATTTCATGAGAGATGTTTGCAAAGAAGTTGGATTTGATTTTATCCAGCTCTTTAAGGTGCTCATTGGCCTGGTTAAGTTCAAGCGTTCGTTCTGCTACTTTTCTTTCAAGGTTTTCTGTGGCGCTCTTCTGAATATCGATGGTCCGGATCTGCGCGGCCTCTTTCTCCTCCTGAAGAATATTGATTCTATCGCCAAGGGCGAATGAAAGGAGAATAACCTCGGCTGCAGAGCCGATCTGGACACTGTACTGAGTAATGAAGTTGGAGGGAAGATAGCCCGCGTACTGGAGACCAAGCAGAGAACAGCCTGTGAGATATAATGTCCATGCCAGGAGATAAAATTTTGCAGTTCTGTTCCCTTTAAATGCACTGATAATACCGACGATGAAATAATTGAAAACAGCGGTTACAGTGGTTATTGCTGACAATCTTGTTACAAAAGAATAATCCATTTTGACTGTAATTATCATTCCTGCGAAGGACCAGATCATCATGAGAACAACCATTACTTCCGCGATTGGAGCAAGCTTCTTCAGATCAAGAAAGGTGCGGATGAACTGTCCGATTAAAAATATCCCCATAAATATAAAAAGTGGTGTACTGATCTTTGCCCACCACAGGCTGTGGGGCCATATATACTGAAATCCCACTCCGGTTAGAGACAGTGTGAAAAAGATAAATGATACAATATATAATATATAATAAAGATAGCTGATATCGCGGACAGAAAAAAAGACGAAGAGATTGTATAGCACCATAACAATGAGTATACCGTAATATAACCCCAGCAGCAGGTACTCTATGATAATAGCTTCAGCAAAATACTCCGGTGTCTGAAGGATTATCGGAAATTTAACTAAACTGGATGATTTGATCTTAACATAGTATGTGTTGAGCCCGCGGTTTATATTTAATTTGAAAATAAAATTTCTGTGCTGTATCTGCCTGTTTTCAAAATTATACTGAAAACCTGCTTTATGCATATGGTACTTGTTATTCTTATCGGGTGTATACAATTCGATGTCATCAAGATGCTGATATGCTATTTCAAGATACATATCTTTCGGCATGGCATCAGGATTCTCCACCTGGAACCTGACCCAGAATGTTGAGGTGGAGTATCCCATTTTAGGTTCTTCATCATTGCTTCTTATGAATCTGTCATTAAAATCTTTTTCAAGAAAATCCTGCAGCACAAGATTTTCCTCTTTGTCTTCAAGGATTTCAAGGCTGGTTCCAAGTTTATAGTGGCTTATATTCTGCTGAAGTGTAAGTACAGATGATTGGGCATGTACAGCTGATAATGTTATAAAAAACAGAATAAGTGTTATTAATATTTTCGATAGAAGGCCGCGGAACTTCATCAGCATCTCCGGCAAACTGCTGCATTCATAGATATAATCCTTTCAGTTCATGAGCATCGAATATACCGGAATGGGGTGGTTTGCTGATATTGATAAATTTCCGGTTTGCATGTTAAGTTATATTTATTTTGTTAATATTTCAAGCAGAATTAATATTAAATAAAAGTATTCTCATTCTGTAATTCATAATTTTCAGCAATTATAGTTTTAGAGCTTTTTGAGCGGTTCTGTTTTTTATCGGAAACCAGAAAAGTATCCTTTGNNGAATGCTTTTACTAGAAAGCGTATATAACTGATGCAGTATTTTGAAAAGCCTATTCTTACAAGGAATTTGAGGAATGCTCGAATATCATTACCCCTTAATGCGCGTTTTTTATACACTTTATCCGGAACCCTTGATATAAGGACCAGAGAGCGTTCAAAATATTTTTCAGGTGTATATAAAGTCCTGAGTACCTTTTTGTAGCCTTCAATGATTTTTTCTTTCTCCATTACAGGTGTAAAATTAATATCAAATGTATTAGTATTATTTCCACCTGTTTCATGAAGGATCCGCCCCTCTTTCTCAAGCCTTCTGTAAAGCTGAGTACCAGGGAGAGCAAGCATGATCCCGATCATTGCCATAGGTATGCCTGCTCTTTGTATAAATTCGATCTGGCGATCAAAAATATCATCTGTATCTGTATCAAATCCTAAAATAAAACCGGCTATAACTTCAATACCCTTCTCCTGTATTGCTTTAACGCTATCAGGTAAAGTCTGGTAGGTCAGGGAGCT
>DINC01000270.1:0-150 GCA_002425885.1 Spirochaetia bacterium UBA5550
TATTCAACATCATTCATATTAAACAATAAGTTGCCGGATATTTCATATGATAGAAGTTTGCTTATCTCCTCTTCGAGCTCCGCGCATTGATGTACATCAAGTCTTCCTTTCAGGTAAACTATAATAATATTGCCATTTTTTTTAAAATTA
>DINC01000270.1:177-5413 GCA_002425885.1 Spirochaetia bacterium UBA5550
TCCTTTTAATAACTGCGGGAGTATGTTATAGGGATTTAAAATTATATATTCAGAAAGGAAGTATTAATCGTCGAAATTATAATCTTGACATAAATTATTTATCGGGCTAATTCATTTTATATGTTTACGGAAGATGAAATTAAAAGATATCAGCGGCATTTTAATATAAACGGCTGGGGTGAAGAGACCCAGCTTAAATTGAAAAATGCTTCAGTATTTGTTGCCGGAGCCGGCGGGCTGGGCAGTGTAGTTCTTTATTATCTTGTGTCCGCAGGAGTCGGGAAGATTTCATTTTGTGATTCAGATGTAGTTGACATCAGCAATCTTAACCGGCAGATATTATATGGAACTGAAGATATCGGAAAAGATAAAGTCACATCCGCAACGGCAAGACTCTCCGCCCTGAATAAAAGCGTTGAACTTCTTCCCGTTAAAGGAATAATCGGTGATGATAGTATTGAATATATAGCGGATTGTGATCTTATAATTGATTGTGTTGATAATTTTGAAACCAGACATGTTTTAAACAGAATTTCTCTTGAAAAGAAAAAACCTATGCTGCATGCAGGAGTGACAGAGTATTACTGCCAGCTTACGCTCCTTATACCGGGTGAAACACCATGTCTTGGCTGCTTTATTCCGGATGGAGCACCCCCTTCAGGGAAAGGTATAATTGGCGCAATGGCTGGTATTGCTGGTTCTATAGAAGCGATGGAAGCCATAAAATTTCTTTCAGGAGTTGGAGAAAGCCTGGCCGGCAGACTTCTTTTTATTGATATGAAAAATCTTTCTTTTAGCACAATGAATATAAAAAAGAATCCGGGCTGTAAAATCTGTTCCGGAACGGGGGTTTGAGATGTTTAAAAAAACGAGAATTATATTTGCGATAGTTATTATTTTACTGATTATATCAGGTTATTTCTATTTTAAATATTTTTTCACATATGAACAGAAAAATATAACGCAGAGAAAAATTGAATCGATAACAGGGCAGAATCTTTCTGTCACTATCTTCGGATTTGACGGCCGCATTATAAAAAGATGGACCGGTGTTAAAAAAATTACATCTTTTCAGGATCAGAGAAATTATACTTTTTTTTACACAAAGGAGGGACGATACGTACAGATCCCTGATTCAGTCTGGTATATAGCAGAAGAGGAATAGTTTGCTCGATATCCCTGTTACCGCAATAAAGGGTATCGGCACTGTTAAAGCCGGCATACTGAAGTCTGAAGCGGGAATAGAAACGGTTGAAGATCTTCTTTATTATACTCCCCGACGATATCTTGATCGTTCCAATGTTAAGAGAATAATTGATGTTTTTAATGAAGAGGAGGTTACTGTTTCAGGCACAGTAATTTCGTCAAGAACTGTTAGAGCAGGTAAAATGTTTTTTCAGGTTGATATAAGTGACGGAACGGATATCCTTTCCGGAATTTTTTTTGGCGGGCTGAATTTTTTTGAAAAAGTTTTTATTCCAGGTGAGAATGTAATATTCTCAGGTAAGATTAATGTCAATCGCAGAAAACAGATTGTTCATCCTGACTTTGATTTTTTTGATGGAGACTCAAATTCAATGCCGGTCAATACCGGCCGCATAATTCCTCTTTACCGCTCTTCAATGAATTTAAAAAAATATGGGTTTGACTCAAGGGGATTCCGTAGAGTTATCAGTAATGCATTGAATGTCTATTCTTCCAATCTCAGTGAATTTCTTGATATTGATATATTGAAAAAATACTCTCTTCCTGATATAACCCGCGCAATTTCCGGGATACATTTTCCTGATTCTGCTGAACATGCTGAACAATCACGGAAAAGGCTGGCATTTAATGAAGTTTTTTCACTACAGTATTTTCTGCTTCTGAATAAAAAAATTATCAGGATGAAAGATATAAAACCGGCAGCAAAACCGGACCTGGAGTTTTTAAGAAAATTTATATCAGCTCTCCCGTTTAAGCTTACAGATGATCAGATGCGTGTTATTGAAGAGATTAAGTCTGATATCATTTCGGCATCCCCTATGAACAGACTTTTGCAGGGGGATGTCGGAGCCGGTAAAACAGTAGTGGCTCTCGGGACGGCCTTAATACACATTTCGATGAACCGGCAGGCAGCACTTATGGCTCCCACAGAGATCCTTGCAAAACAGCATTATGAGAATGCTTCCCGGTATCTGCCTGCTGAGATTAAATGCGCTCTGCTTACCGGGTCTACTCCTGCAAAAGAAAAAAATAAAATTTACAATGAACTTGCTGATGGTTCAATATCTCTGGTTATAGGGACTCACGCACTTATTCAGCCATCTGTAACTTTTTATAACCTCGGATATATTATTATCGATGAACAGCACCGTTTCGGAGTTGAGCAGAGAGGTATAATGAGAACTAAAGGTATATCAACAGATCTTCTTGTTATGACAGCTACACCTATTCCCCGATCACTCTCTATGACACTCTATGGAGATATGGATGTATCATACATCAAACAGAAGCCGACTGACAGACTTGTTATTAAAACACTGGCTTTCACCGAAGATAGGCTCCCCGGAGTTTACCGTTCAATTAGAAATTATATTGAGCAGGGGCGTCAGGTTTATTATGTTCTTCCGCTGATTGACGAGTCTGATAAAACTGATTTAAAATCGGCAACTGAAACATATAACCATCTCAAAAACGAGATATTTCCGGATAAAGAAATTGCACTGATTCACAGCAGACTCACAGAGAAAGAAAAATATGAAACAATGAACCGGTTTAAGGATGGTGTTGTTGATATACTTGTTTCAACAACAGTTATTGAGGTCGGGATTGATGTTCCTAATGCATCCATAATTGTGATTGAACATGCCGAACGTTTCGGTCTTTCACAGCTTCATCAGCTCAGGGGTAGAGTCGGACGAGGCAGACACCAGTCTTTTTGCATCCTCGTTCATAAACCTGAACTTTCTGACGACGCCTCTGAACGAATAAAAATAATGGCAGAAACTGATGACGGTTTCCTTATAGCTGAAAAAGATCTGATGCTGCGAGGGAGCGGACAGCTTGTGGGTACACGTCAGCATGGTGCTAATGATTTTGAATTTACTGATATAGCGAGAGACTATGATATAATTGTTTCAGCACGGCAGGAGGCTCAATCAATTGTGCATAAAATATCTCCTGAAAAAATAAAAACCGGAATTGATATTATTGAAACTGAAAACCGTGTGTTTGCCGGTCTCAGGACTAAACGTATTCTTCAGATACTTTCATAAAAATAAATTAAAAAGCCCTCTGTACGAGGGCTTTTTAACCGGTTGGTTGTGTATTTGTTATTCTGTTACTTCTGCCGGTTCAGCCATATCATCATCAGCAACTTTATCTAATTTCGAACCTTTATTAACTGTCATTGGCGGGAGGGTTCCGCCTGCCATGAGTATTTTGATCTCCTCAGCATCAAGGGTTTCTCTTTCTATCAGGTTTCGCGCAAGAGATTCAAATTTATCGTTACCTTCAATCAGTTTTTTATTAGCTTCTTCGAGGCAGTAACGGATAATACTGTTAACCTCTTCATCAATTATCTGAGCTGTTGATTCACTGAAATCCTGGTGCTGTGAAATCTCTCTTCCAAGAAAAATCTGTTCATTTTTCTGTCCGTATGCTATGGGGCCCACCTTTTCACTCATCCCCCACTCTGTTACCATTTTCCTTGCTATGCCGGATGCTCTTGCTATGTCATTGCTTGACCCTGTTGTTACTTCATTAAATTTAAGTTTCTCTGCCAGGTGTCCGCCGAAAAGAATCTGGATCTGATTAAGCCAGTGCTGCTTTGAGTGCAGATGCTTTTCTTCCACAGGGAGCTGCATGGTTAGACCGAGAGCTCTTCCTCTTGGTATTATGGTTATCTTGTGTATCGGATCGGAACCTGCCATCAGTCCGATAATTGCATGACCTGATTCATGATAGGCAATTATCTCCTTCTCCGGATCAGTTATAAGCATGGATCTCCTTTCCGGCCCCATGAGTACTTTATCTTTAGCTTCCTCCATCTCCTGCATGCCGACACGTTTTTTATTTTTTCGTGCTGTCAGAAGGGCAGATTCATTTACGAGGTTGGCAAGATCGGCACCTGTGAAACCCGGAGTTCCCCTTGCTATTACTTTAAGGTCAACTTCTCTTGAAAGCGGTATTTTTTTTGTATGAACTGCAAGTATCTTTTCACGTCCTTTGATGTCCGGTGTATCAACTACAACCTGCCTGTCAAAACGTCCCGGCCTCAATAGCGCAGGGTCAAGTACATCGGGCCTGTTTGTTGCAGCAATAATGATAACACCTTCATTAGTTTCAAAACCGTCCATCTCAACAAGAAGCTGATTCAGCGTCTGCTCACGTTCATCATGGCCTCCGCCAAGGCCCGCTCCTCTCAAGCGGCCTACAGCGTCAATTTCATCAATGAAGATTATACAAGGTGCACTTTTTTTACCCTGTTCAAAAAGATCGCGTACCCTGGAAGCTCCGACTCCGACAAACATTTCAACAAAGTCCGAGCCGCTTATTGAGAAGAAAGGTACACCAGCTTCTCCTGCGATTGCTCTTGCAAGGAGGGTTTTACCGGTTCCGGGAGGGCCTACGAGAAGTACGCCTGTAGGAATTTTTGCTCCTATATTAATAAACTTTTTTGGTTCTTTCAGAAATTCAACTATTTCTTTCAGTTCCTCTTTAGCTTCATCAGCACCTGCTACATCATTGAAATTAATTTTGTTTTTCAGATCCGGATTAAGTCTTGCTTTGCTCTTGCCGAAAGCGAGAGCCTTATTCCCTGCCCCCTGGATCTGTCTGAACATAAGAAACCAGATAAAAGCAAAGAAGAGCAGCCATGGGAGGAAATTAAGCAGTCCTTTAAGAAACATTTTGTCGTCCTCGTCAGACCCCTCCACTGCGATCTTATTCTCCATAAGGCTTTTAATCAGCTCGGGATCGTCATAGGGGATCATCGTTATAAAATCATAACCGTCTCCGCCTGAAACCGCACTCCCCTTACCTTCAGAATTTTTATATTTTCCTGAAATCTTTTTGTTGTTATCAATACGGACTTTTGAAATCTCCCCGTTTTTAGCTTTTTCAATAAAAACACTGTAGTCGAGTGTTACTTTATTGTTACCGGTATCGCTCATCCGGAAAATTGCCATTATTATAAGCCCTATAAGAAGAAAAAAGGCTATCTGTTTTGTTACTTTATTCATTTATTGCTCCT
>DINC01000270.1:5442-5660 GCA_002425885.1 Spirochaetia bacterium UBA5550
TCAGGTTCATCTGTAAAATAAAAGACAAACATAATTTTTGTACAATCATTGATCCAAAAGTTACATGAAACTCTGTCTGGATAGGGGCCCGTAACCCCGGGCAGGTATGCGGCTATTTCACCATCTATAACTATAAGCGGTACACTTTTTTTTGTCCTCGTGTCAAGTTTCTTTTCAATCATCAATTCCTTAATTTTTTTAATACCTTTTTCAAGTGA
>DINC01000092.1 GCA_002425885.1 Spirochaetia bacterium UBA5550
TATAATAGCTATATTTGAACACTGATAATATAAAGATACAGGACATATAGCAGAAGCACAGGAGAACTCTTTCAATGAAAAAGTTTAACGGAATCAGCATCAGAAATAAAATTATCTATGGGACAGTTGGTACTATTATAATAGTTGCAGCAACAGGAACCATCATGTCCATGATGGATATAAAAGAGGTGGCGCGCGAAGGCCTTGTTCAGCATATCAGGGCTGTACGGGCAATGGGTGAAACGGTTCTTGAACAGACATCCAAAAACTGGGAAAAAAACCTCTTTGACATGAACCAGGTAAAGCGGAATATCGGCAACAAAGACTACTCCATTATACCCATAGTTTCCGCTTTTAATGCAATTAAAAAAACCGGTGAGAGCACAATATTTGAGTTCAGAACACCGGTAATGAATCCCCGTAACCCGGTTAATAAACCTTCGGAGAGGGATCTTGAGATACTTAATAAACTGAAAAATGAAAATCTGAAAGAGTTCTATTTCATCGACAGAAAATCTGATAAACTTGTCTATTATCAGCCTTTATTAATGAATGAGCATTGTGTGAAATGTCATGGTGATCCCGCCCTTTCAGAAACTTACTGGGGGAACAGGGATGGTCTTGATCTCACAGGGAGAAAGATGGAAGGGCTTAAGCCTGGAGATTTTTACGGCGNNTAATATTTATTATTACGAAATCTCTGAGTCCCCTTGACGAGATTGCATCAGCTCTTGAGCAGATCAAGGAGGGTGAAGGTGACCTGACACATAAAATTGAAATTAAAAATCATGATGAAGTCGGTTATGTGGCAGGACTCTTCAACCAGTTCCTTGAGCAGCTCAGTTCAATAATACGGACAATAATTGCTTCATCGGCGCACATTGCTCACTCATCAATCGAAATGACAAATGCAAGCGGATCACTTGCCAGCGTTGCACAGGATCAGGCAGCGTCCATTGAAGAGACATCATCCGCCATGGAGGAGATTAAGGCTACAATTGATTCTGTATTTGAAACAACCAAGGCCCAGGCTTCTAAAGCCGGTGATAACAGGAAGCTGATGGAGTTCCTCTCTGAATCGATTAACAGCATAAATAAAACAGCACAGAGCGCAAGCAGCATGGCTGACGACACCTATAAGTATGCAATTGACGGCGAGCAGGTTCTCGGCCAGACAGTTGAGGGGATGAAAGAGATAAATGAAAGCTCAAGCAAAATCAAGGATATAGTTACAATCATCAACGATATTTCCGACAGGATAAATCTTCTTTCACTTAACGCGAGTATTGAAGCAGCAAGAGCCGGAGATCACGGCAAAGGCTTCGCTGTTGTGGCGGAGGAGATCGCAAAACTTGCAGAGCAGACAGCGGGAAGTACAGGTGAGATCAACAGGCTGATCCAGGAATCGAATAACAGGGTGGAGATGGGATCAAACCTTGTGGCAAAAACTGCCGAATCTCTCCGCCTTATAATCACCAACGTGAAAACTACAGCTGAACTTATGGAGCAGATTGCGAAGTCCTCTGTTGAACTTGACGAGACAAGCAAAAAAGCCGCAAATAACGCGGGGAATGTGAACCGCATGTCAGAGGAGATATCCTCAATGATGCAGGAGCAGAGCATAAGCAGCAACGAGATACTGAAGGCTATTGACAGGATTAATGCAGTTACGCAGAATGTTGCAAGCGGTTCGGAGGAACTGGCAGCAAGCTCAGAAGAGCTTTCTTCTCAGTCTGAACTGCTGAATAATCTTGTGAAGAAGTTTAAGATTGAGTAAGAAAAAATTATGTCATTTCGAAGAAGCGACAGCGACTGAGAAATCTGTTTAAGATATCAGGGATTTTTGAAATAAAACAGATTTCTCACCCGAAGAACTGAAAGGGGTTCGAAATGACAAAAAATTTAGAACAATGCCTGAAATTTTTGCATCTCTCCAACTACATCAGGTTTTGTAATTACTGCTGATATGGCGCAGACCATATCAGCCCCTGCTGCAATTATCTCCGGTGCGTTTGAGAGATCTATCCCTCCGATTGCTACAACCGGAATTTTACAGACTCTCTTTACATCTGCAATAAGTTTAAGCCCTGCAGGAATCCCTGCGTCCTTCTTTGTTGACGTGGAAAATATAGGACTCACACCGAGATAATCAGCTCCCCCCCTCTCCGCCTTAACTGCTTCTTCAACAGAGTGCACTGTGATCCCTATAATCTTATCAGCACCGAGTATACGTCGCGCGACATCATAAGGGATGTCGTTCTGCCCCAGGTGAACCCCATCAGCATCAACTGCAAGGGCTATGTCGATACGGTCGTTCACGATAAATTTTGCCTCAGTACCGCGGCAGATCTCCGCGAGACGGAGCGCCTCTTCGTAAAGCGCCCCGGACTCACCCGATTTTTCGCGGTACTGTACAATCTCCACACCGGCAGAGACCGCGCTCCGCACATCAGAGAGGTTCCCAGCCAACGATAGCCCTGAGTCTGTTATAAAGTAGTAACCGCGCACTTCTCCACCTTCTGCATTGCTTCAATTTTTGCTTTATCAAGGAGATAAATTTCATCAAAAAGTTTACCTGTAAATGTTCCGGGGCCTGCACCGTTTTTAACTGCAAGCTCTGCCGCAACTTCAAAGCAGCAGAGACCGGCCGCAGCAGCCTCAATGAGGTTGCCGGGAACTGCCCCTGCAAATGTTCCGATAACTGACGCAGCCATGCAGCCTGTGCCCACAACACGCCCCATGACCTCGTGCCCGTTTTTCACTGTGAAACAGTTTACTCCGTCAGAGATAATATCCTCTTTACCTGTAATTACAACGACACATTCTCTCGACTCAGCGAGTTTTGCCACAATGGATTTAAGATCGCTCTCAACCTCGCCGGAATCAACACCCTTTGTATTCACCTGTTCACCTGCGATACGGGCAATCTCGGACGCGTTCCCCTTGATGATACTGATCCTCGCCTCATTAATGAGTTTAAAGCACATATCATCACGGAGTTTTGTTGCGCCTGCTCCGCATACGTCCAGAATAACGGGGATGCTTTTAGCATTGGCAGCAAGTGCCGCTTTCTTCATACTGTCAATAAACTCAGGAGTGAGAGTGCCGATGTTAAGCACAAGGGCTGACGCCAGTGATGCCATGTCCGCAACCTCTTCGATGGCATGAGCCATAACAGGTGACGCGCCGAAGGATTTGACCACCTGCGCGCAGTCGAAAATTGTTACCCAGTTTGTAAGATGGTGAACAAGGGGCTGTTTTCCGCGCACCTGTTCAAGATAGGAATATGCGTTCATTTGAAATACCTCAATAGATAGATTGAGGGGAGACTGAAAGCAGAGAGATTTACTTGATACTCCCTTCGCCGGCATTATCCGGATCAGGTTCAATGGGTATAATCTCAGGCTCTATTCAGGAACCACCCCAGCGAGTGTATCCTTATGCGGAGAAGGGATGAGAGTCAAGTGAAAAAATGCAGAAAGAGTTTATTCCATCCTGAATTCATAAAGTTTTACGGAATAAAAACAGCAGGTGAAACATTAAATATCCGTGCGAGGATTTTCACCTGGCGTAAATTCAGTTCCCTCTTACCGCTCAGTATTTCTGAAATAACACCCTGGGAACCTACCTCCCGCAGATCCCCCTGCTTCATTCCATGTTCTTCCATGAGATATGCAAGCGCTTCAACTCCACCTGCTGTTTTAACCGGGAAACGGATCTCTTCATACTCCGCGATTAACACACCTACTGTTTCCATCAGTGATGCCATGGGGTGATCTTCGTTATCCCCAATCTCATCAACAAGAGAGTCCAGAAAATCAGCCAGCCTGTGGTATGATTTCTCATCATGAGGAACAGAGAGATATTCAGCCACAGAGGGCCAGGTTTTATTTATTGTTTTTAAAGCTGCTGTTGTCATTTTTTAACCCTCCACTTATTCTTATCATACTCTGAATGAGTAAGAATGTTACGGATGTATACCATCCTGCGGTTGTAATGTATTGCTGCTATGAGGCGGTATTTATTGCCCCCTATATTAACATATCAGAATAACCTGATTCTATCAAACGAACCACCACTTCCATTAAACGAATGGCATAATTGATTAAACGAACGCCAAATTTCGTTATACGAACTGAACACTCTATTATATATGTATACTATTCTGTCATATAAACGCAGGATTATGTTGTATTTAATGGACACTACGTTGTATATGTACATAATTCCTTTGTATATGGCCCTCATCTGGTTAAATATCATGACATTTCATCTGTATATGTTCAACATTTGTCTGTATATAGGGCAATTTTGCCTGTATATCTGCACATTATGTCTGTATATGTGCATAATTCTTTTATATATGTGCTTTGCACATACTTGTATTGACAGGCGAATAATAATACATATCGATTTAAACAATTACTTACTATTGACGTTCGTAAATATGTAAGTTTCATTATATCAAGAGGCAGCTATGAAAACAGTAAACTCAACAATAGCGAGAGAAAATCTTTACAGCCTTATAGATGAAGCAAACACTTCGCATGAACCTATTTATATAACAGGAAAACGCGGCAACGCGGTTCTTATCTCTGAAGATGACTGGAGAGCCATAGAAGAGACGCTTGATCTTAGTTCAATTCCAGGTATGAAAAAATCGATTATTAAAGGGATGAAAACACCGGTATCTGAATGCTTTGAGGATATCAAGTGGTAACCTATAAGCTGGTTTATACTCAACATGTATTAGAAAACGCAAAAAATCAATCCTTGTCAGGGAGAGAAGAGATGATTTCATCAAAGAATGGAACAGACACTTTACAATATGAAATAACAAATATAGAAAGGTTTGGTATCTGGTTGCTTGCTGATGACAAAGAGTATTTTATAAAATTTGAAGATTACCCGGCATTTAAAAAAGCTTCCATTGAGCAGATACTTAATGTTAAGCGGATCAGTCCAGGACAATTCAGATGGCCTGACATTGACGAGGATATTGAACTCGAAGCCCTTGAGTATCCGGAAAAATATATCTTAAGATATAAAAAATAAATAGCAAAGGATGCCATAAACAACACCTACGAATCCCTTGTTTTCCCATATTCCCTGAACTCGCTTGGACTCATCCCTGTAAACTTTCTGAAGACCCTGTTGAATGTCCTGAGGTTTTCAAAACCTGTTTCAATGGCCACCCGGCTCACCGTTTTATCAGTTTCATGAAGGAGTTCACCGACTCAATTTCATTTTAATTAACATCAACAAGCATATCCCTGAACTTCTTTCCGTTCTCCGCGTAATGTTTCGCGCTTGCCTCAAGTATTTTGATATCAATCTCCGTAACCTGACGCACGATCTTTGCCGGAGATCCCATAACCACTGAGCCGTCCGGAATAACCATCTTAGCTTTCACAAGGGAGTTTGCCCCGACAAGACAGTTTTTACCTATAACCACATCATCAAGCACCACTGCGTTAATACCTATGAGAGAGTAATCTCCCACAGTGCATCCATGGAGCATGGCCTTATGCCCCACAGTGACTCCGCGCCCGATAACAAGCTTATTCCACGCCTCGGCATGGAGCACACAGCCATCCTGGATATTTGATTCATCCCCGATAATAATGGCTCCGGTATCCCCTCTTACAACAGCGTTGAACCATACTGACACATTGTCTCCAATCTCCACATCACCGATAACGTGCGCGCCGTTTGCAATGTAGTAGTTTTCACTCTTAAACTTAACTCTTTTATCGCCAAGATTGTAGATCATGTGAGCCTCTCTGTTTTTAAAATCTGTTTTACCTAAGCCGCAAAAAAATTTCTACTTTTGCTTTGCAACATATACTTACACAAACTTTAAGATTTCTCCTTCCTGACTGTCGTCGAAATGACAAACTCATATATGGTAATTTCCCCGATTATCTATTTCTACTCAATAAAATGATAAAGTCAACAATGAAATGTTGTTGCCACTGAATTCATATATTATATTTAATAAAAAAAATCAGGTGCCGCTTATGAAAAGAAAAAGAACATTGACTAAGCTCGACATACTGAGTGAAATCTACAGCAAGGCCGGTAATAATAAATTTATTACCATGTATGAACTTGAGACAGAAACAGGCCTCAGCGGAAATGAGATCAGGGCAATGGCTGAAGATCTGAAAGAGGAAATACTCATTGTGGAACACCCCGAAGGATTTCAGATCTCAGATAACGGGATGCACTTCTGCAAAACCCGCTGGGCATAAAAAAATTAATACAAAGAGGTAAAAAAAATGCCGGTTGAATGGCTCTCCGAAGAGAAATGCAAAAAAATGCTGCCTGCGCAGACTTATGGAAGACTCGCCACAGTTGGAAAGGACGGGAAACCGTACATTACACCGGTAAACTACGTTTACTTTAATGAATCGATCTATTTTCATACAGGATTCAAAGGGAGGAAGCTTGACAATCTCGCGGCAAGCCCCTCTGTATGCTTTGAGATCAGCGCACCGGGCAATCTATATATTTCAGAGAGGGCCTGCGGCTTTGCCATGAGGTTCTGGTGCATACTTGTGGAGGGGAAAGCCGAATCAATCACCTCGCCCGAAGAGAAAGCTGATGTACTGGATGCCCTGATGAAAAAATACGCTGCAAGATACGAATACAGCGATCCCACGGATGAGGAGATCGCAAGAGTTAATATTATTAAAATCAATGTTGAGAGCATAAGCGGAAAGCTGTCGCTTGATCCGCAGCCGGAGTAACGGATAGTCTCTCAGTATATTCAGTTTCTTCGCTTAAAGACAATACACAGCAAAGCCCCGCATCCGCTACGAGCCCCCTAAATCCCCCGGAGGGGGACTTGTGTAATGAAGTATTCAGATGAAATTCTTCCTGAGTGTTATCTTATAATTGATAATAATAACTCAGTGAATCAATTTTTTATCTTTGCCCCCTCCGGGGGTGCGGGGGCCGGATGGCTGAAGTTTATTGCAAGATGTGAATAATGGATTGATGAAAGATAATCTGATTTTTTAGATTTCTCTGTAACACTTTACATCCCCTGTTCTCTTTATATTTAAAGAGAGGTATAACATGAAAAAGGATAAAATTACAGTGAATGCAATTGAAAATGAAGATATAAGCCCGCTCTTTAACGGGATTCCGATACAGCTTGAGACTAAAGACGAATGGAGAAAAGTCCGTTACTCATGTTCAGGTGCGGGGAGGATTCCTGCGAATTTCGACACCTGGCACCTGACCTATATGAGAAACGATTAAATATAAAGGTGGTGAAAGATTATTTCAGAGATGAATATAGTCTTTCACCCCTTCTGAACACTTCAACACCTCTCCCCAAAAGAGAGGTGAATATATCTTTATCAAGAGCTTCATCGATCTCCCCTTTGTAAAAACATTCACCGTTATCAATGATAAATATTTTTTTGAAGAGAGGCGTGATCTCCTCAACATGGTGAGTTACATATATTACTGAGTGTTCCCTCTCCTTTGTGAGAGATGAGAGCGATTCAAGGAACTCTTCACGCGCAATGATATCAAGACCTGTCGCGGGCTCATCAAGAATCAGCAGATCAGGATCGTTAATAAGCGCCCGCAGCATAAGGATCTTCTGCTTCTCTCCGTCAGAGAGATGGCCGATTATATCATGTTCCCTTCCGCCCAGGCCCACTCTTTGAATCAGATCAGCAGCCATACCGTACTCAGTCGATGAAGGTTTACGGTAGAGACCGATGGAGGCATAAAGTCCGCTCACCACTGCATCAATGACCTTTTCATTGCGGCTGAACATCTCGCGGACAACAGAGCTTATATAGCCGATTCTTTTACGCAGTTCCCGTATGTCGGAGCCGAAGTGCCCCTTTCCGAACCGTGTAACTGCTCCTTCTGAAGGGAAGTTGTACCCTGTTATTATTTCAAGAAGCTTTGTTTTGCCTGAACCGTTTCTGCCGAACAACACCCAGCAATGGCCATCTTCCACATGCCAGTTGATGTTGTTCAGTATCCGTCTGCTGCTTCCGTATATATCAAGTGAAATATTTTCGAGTTTTATCATGATTGTATCGCCGCCTCCGTTTATGCGGATATTCATAAAAGAATACTGGTGTTTAAAAAATATTTCCTGTTAATATGATCAAGTAATTATTACAATATACAACCCCTGTACCACGAAGACTTTCTTCTACCCACATTTAACAGCCCCCTAAATCCCCCGAAGGGGGACTTTAATGTTTTGCCCCCTCCGGGGGTG
>DINC01000198.1 GCA_002425885.1 Spirochaetia bacterium UBA5550
TATGAGATACCGGCATTCCGCTGCGCTACAGCCGGTATGACAGAAAAATATACTAATAACTATGTTTAGGAATAAACATTGAAAACAATTTATGATTATGTGAATAGATTTTTGCATCAGATATTGTCATAAGACTCCGTTAAAAAATTTATTATTACATATATTCTATTATATTTGAACATGTAACCCGTACTTAGAATCAATACAATCCGAGGCGTTCATTATGAAAAAAATAATAATTTCCGTTTTTTTTGCTGCGTTCTGTACCGCATTTAATATCCCGCACCACCTTTCGGCTGTTGATAATTACAGCTCCATTATCAATGAAAAATATTCGCGCACAATTTATGTGAGCAGTGTTAAAGAGCTTATGGCCACTGAGAAAGAAACTAAAAGCGGTGACGTTATGGTTATCATCAAACCTGGGACATACGTGCTTACTAAATCGTTGTGGCTTACGGGTGATCATATATGCTACAAAAGCGAATCGGGGAAAAGGGACTCGGTAATACTTAAAGGCGCGGGGATGAACGGCCCGGTTTACGGCATCTTCCAGGTCGCGGGGAAAAATTTCCGCGTGATGGATCTTTCACTGGGGGAGGTTAAAAATCACGGAGTACAGGTACACGGAGAGAGGGATGCGGACGGTATTTTTATAAGCAATGTGCGTTTCTTCAACTGCCGCGAGCAGATGATCAAGGGATCATTCGATAAAAACAAACCTGACATGCACTGCGATAACGGAATTGTAACAGGATCTCTTTTTGAATACACTGCGGGTAAAGCCTTCCAGTATTACTGCGGCGGTATAGACATTCACCGCGGCCGGGACTGGATTGTAACTAAAAATACATTCAGAAACATTCTGAGCCCGGAATCGCGTCTTACCGAAGGGGCCATTCACTTCTGGAACAGCTCAGAGGGAACAATAGTCGATTCAAACATAATAATAAACTGCGACCGTGGAATAATGTTCGGGCTTGATAACAGCCCGCATTTCGGCGGACGCATCAGCAACAATTCGGTACATGTTGTGCGCGACACGGGGATATATCTCTGCGCTGCGCAGAAGGCAAGAGTCCTTAACAATACGGTCTACATAGATTCAGAATACAGAAACGCCATCGAGTACAGATTCAACACCCTGGGGAGCGTAATAATGAACAACCTGTGCAACCGGCTTATAACTTCGCGTAACAACGGCAGCGCGGAGGTTGGATCAAACATAACAGATGCCAGGGGGGAATGGTTCACTGACGCGAAAAGGGGTAACCTGCGCCCTGCGCGCGCCATTGAGTCTGTTGTTAAAAAGGGTGTGTCAGTGGCTGATTTCAGCCGCGATATTGAAGGAACACCCCGCACGGGGAACTATGATATAGGAGCTTATGAGCAGCGGTAAAAACTTCATGGGGAGGTCCGGTACGTCAAAGACTGATATATCAGCGTTGATGTAATTTGTATTGAAGCCGGTATAATTTTAATTGAAATCAATATAAATTATATTGCAATTGATATAATTTCAGTCAGCGCCGATACGTTTTGTATTGAATTCAATGTAAAATCAGTTGAAACTGATACAATTTCAATCAGCGTCGATACTTTTTGCATTGAATTCAATGTATAATCAATTGAAATTGATATAAATTCAGTCGATGTTGATGTAAATTATATTGAGCTTGATGTAATTTGTATTGAAGCTGATATAAATTCAGTCAATGTCGGTACAATTTTAATCAACGCTGATATGTTTTCAGTCAAAGACGAATAAACTAAAAAAGGAAGAGCCCTAAACACTCCCTGCTTCCATAACTTCTTCTGCCCCTTCAATATCCCCGGCATACATCGCCGTGAGCATTAAAGTAAAACAGGTTAAGCTCAGTATTATTTTTTAATAATTTTACTTGTTCTTTTATTTGCATCATATAAATTTAATGTAATTTTATAAGCAGGAGCAGACATGCCGGAGATAAGCAGATTTTATGGTATTATTGTGAGAATTTTTACAGATGATCATGCACCTCCGCATTTTCATGCTTATTATAATGAATTTGAAATTCTCATGGATATAGAAAACTTCAGAATTCTTGCCGGCAGTTTTCCTCCGAAAGCTCTTGCCCTCACTATCGAATGGGCAGCAATTCATAAACCGGAATTGATGAAAAACTGGGAACTTGCATGCAGCAGGAAACCAACTTTTAAAATCGAACCGCTTAAATAGGAGGCTATATGTATTTTAATGTCATTGATGCTGTTTACATAGAGGAGGATAGAATTAAATTAAAATTTACAAACGGTAAAACCGGGATTGTTAATCTTGCTGATTATATTTCAGAGGGGGAAATTTTCAAACCTCTCAAATCTTTAGAAATCTTTAAAAAGTTCAGCGTAGATTATGGTACTCTTACCTGGAATAATGGTGAAATTGATATTGCCCCCGAAACTCTATATGAAAAAGCTACTGCCGAAAAAATTGTTTTTGATGAAAAAGTACAAAAAGTAGGTTAAAAGGGTTTGATGCTTATTCACATCTTTATGTCAGGCTTGAGTTTAGCTCCTTTGCCCTTTGCCTGATGCGCCAGTGAGTGCCCTAAACACTCCCCTGGTCATTGAGCCCGTCGAAGTGCCTGAACCTCTGTTCCACACCCTCGCACACCGCATAATTGTTGCAGCCCGTTCGCTAACCCTTCGGCGGGTGGTCAGTGAGCCTGTCGAACTGCTCAGGGCGAGCGCACATCGCCAACTTTTTGTTTCAGAAACCTGATTTATCCCCCCTCTGTGCCGGGATCACTCTGAACCTTCATCAGCCGAAAGCACGTTCTGTGATCCATGTATAACAGCGAGCACTTCAATACAATCAGCCTTGATATAATAGATAATGCGGAAGGGGCCTTCAAATACTTCTCTGATCTGGTCTATCCTGAATTCTGGAACAACCCTGCCGGACATGGGGAAGGAGGCTATCTGCTGTGACCTCCTGGTGAGCCGGTCAATCACTCTCTTTGCGTAGGTCTCTGAATCACGGGCGATAAAATCCCTGATCCCGTAAAGGTGAGATTTTGCCGTATCAGTCCAGTATACCTTCACTCCGGAAGACCGAATTCTTTTCTAAGCTGCCCCACCTCTGTCAGCCGTCCGGCCTTGCTGTCCTCAAGTCCAGATTCAACAGCTTCACGCACATATATTTCATACATCAGATCTTCCCATGTTGCGCTTTCAGGGAGATTATCAATTAATGCCTTAGCATCCTCTTTTCTTAACGCTGAACCCATTTTCATTTTCTCCTCATCTTGTTGAATCAAAGATAAAACTTTGAGAACTTTTTGTCAATCCGCATCTTCAACAAAATTTACATTGGATGCATGCTGCATGCACTGAACCTGTTCCACACCCTCGCACACCGCAACCTTTCTGTGTCAGAAATTTAATGTATTCCCTGCGACGTCAGGACGCTTAGCCATTATCGGAAAGAGGGAAAGGTAAAGTTGAATATCTATGACAGCTTGGATAAAATATACTGGTTGATTGACACTCCCTCTTCAGCCGAACGTATAGCAAGGTATCTGTGCATCTCCGGTGTAATGCGGAGTGTAAGGTTGCCTTTAAACTTCTTTAAACCGTAAGGTTCCGGGATTACCTCTTTCTCCTCCTGCATCCATTTGATTGTCTCGTTAACAAGATACTCAATCTCCTTCAATGCCTCTTCTGCTGACTTCCCGTGAACAGCCAGTGATGGGAACTCAAGGCACCTTCCAATATGTGCCTGGTCCTCCTCTGACCATTCAATCCTGTAGGTATATTTATCAAGCAGATATCTACCTGGACTGCACCCCTAAAACTG
>DINC01000378.1:0-3176 GCA_002425885.1 Spirochaetia bacterium UBA5550
AACAGTAAAATATCTTAGATTCAGTCTATATACTTAATTCTTAAAACTTTTTTAACCGGGCGGTCATCCGGATATAAACACTTCATCACAGCAAATTCACTGTTAAGTACAATATATAGATAATATCAGCATAGAACAGCCCCTGAACTTAATGTTTATTCAAAGATTTTTTATTTAATAAACATGTTTCTACCGATAATTAAAAAAGAGTATCCACCTGATCAGCGGATGATAAAAGGTACAGAATCAGCTGAATGAATTTCAGCCGGCATACAATAAAGCGATGAAGAAGAAAGAAAAAAAAATAGTTATACCTGATATAAGGGAATTCACTGACGACAGCGGGAAAAAATGGGTACAGACATCCACTGATGACCTCTTTTCCATGCGTGAGCTGAATGATATAATCAGGAACATCGAAAAAGAGCGTGAAAAGGATGAAATTGTCCTGGCCCGGATCGACTTTCAGAAGGTTGACAGGGAATTTTACGAAGCGGCAATTGATCTCCAGAAAAGGCTTCAGAAACAGACACTGCTGATAAAGCAGTACATTGCTGAATCGAAAAAAACTATCGAAAAGAAAAATAAAACCCTGAAGGAGCTTATTGAATACATCAAAAAGCTTCACCAGCTCCTGTCATACCTCAACGCCAATCCTGAAAATGCTGACACAATAAGCATAACCCTCCCGGGGCTTTCTGACGCTGAGCCGGATAAAGGTTTTGTTTCTGAATACGAAGAGGCTGAGGAACTCATCATGACAGAGGATGACGATTAACCCGCCCCTTGAGAAAAATGTTTGACATTATCCCCCCCTGACGAAGTTTTAAAAAAGCTTAATTCTTTCCGGAGGCTTAAATGACCCTGAAAATTTACAATACCATGTCACGCAAGGTGGAGGAGCTTATCCCCGGCGGAGTAAAAAAGAACGCTATTTCAGAATATCCCCCTGTGACAATCTATGCCTGCGGACCCACAGTTTACAGTTTTGCCCATATTGGAAACTTCAGGACTTTCATGTTCAATGACCTTCTAAGGCGTTACCTGAAATTCAGCGGATACAAAACCAATCACGCTATGAATATCACAGACGTTGATGATAAAACAATCAACGGCTCTTTGAGAGATGGAGTAACACTTAAGGATTATACTGAAAAATATACCGCCATTTTTTTCGAAGACCTCAAGACGCTGAACATTGAGCCTGTTGAGCACAACCCGAAGGCCACCGAATCCATTGACGAGATGATCAATATCCTGAAACAGATCGATCAAAAAGGTATACTGTACAGCAGAGATGGTTCACTATATTTTAATATAGCAAAATTCGCTTCATACGGAAAACTCTCATGTCTTGACAGCAGGGAGACAAAGGCCGGAGCACGTTACGACGCTGACGAATATGACAAGGACGACGTGCGGGACTTCGCGCTGTGGAAAGCGCCCAAGGAGAATGAACCCTTCTGGGAGACACCCTACGGCCCCGGAAGGCCGGGATGGCATATTGAATGCTCAGCCATGATAAGAAAAATTTTCGGTAAAACTATTGATATACACACAGGTGGAGTTGACCTCATCTTCCCTCACCACGAAAACGAAATCGCCCAGAGCGAGGCAGCCTACAACGAACAGTTTGTGCGTTACTGGGTACACGTTGAGCATCTCCTTGTTGATGGAGCAAAGATGTCAAAGTCAGCAGGGAATTTCTACACGCTGAGAGATCTCACGGCAAAAGGGTATTCTCCCCGTTCAATAAGATATCTCCTGCTGTCAGCGCACTACCGCAAGCAGCTTAACTTCACTCTCGACGGGATAAAGCAGGCTGACCAGGCGCTCGAACGTATCGATAACCTCATTGTCCGGCTGAAAGATGTGAAGAAGAGCGGAGAATCCGGAGCTGAAACCGCTGATATGATTAAAAAGCTTATGGCAGATTTCACTGAGACAATGGACAACGACCTGAACATCTCCGGCGGACTTGGAGTTTTCTTTGACTTTGTCACAAAAGTCAATACCCTGATTGCAGAGGATAAGCTTACGGAGAATGATGCCTCCATGTTTCTTGAAGCAGTCACCAGTCTCGATTCTGTATTCGGATTCATCAGCTTCGGAGAGGAGGAGGATGTTGACGCGGAGAGGATCAATGCCCTTGTTGAGGAGAGAATTCAGGCCAAGAAGAATAAAGACTTCAGGCGCTCTGATGAAATCAGGGATATGCTGAAGGATGAAGGAATTATACTCGAGGACACTAAAGACGGCACAAGATGGAAAAGAAAGAAGTAATAACAGGCCGCAACCCGGTAATCGAATATCTCAGGGGGATGAAAGATCCCTCAGGGATTGAACTCCACGTATCGGACTCCGCGCACGGGAAGATCATCGATGAAATTCTCGGAATATGCAGGAACCGGAAAGTTAAAATAGTTCAGGAAAACAAGGAATTTTTTTCACGGTACGCTTCTTCATCAGTACACCAGGGTGTTGTGCTCTATGCGCCGAAAAAAATTCAAAAGGAGGAGTCAGGCTCTCTCCTTCAGAAAATAGCAGATGACAAAGGGGTGCTCGTTCTCCTGGACCAGATCACAGATCCTCACAACCTCGGTTCAATTATCCGAAGCGCCGAAGCTCTCGGCTGCGGCGCTGTTGCAATAACTAAAGATAACTCCGCAGCCGTAAATGATACTGTTATAAAAACATCAGCCGGAGCAACTGCCTATATTGAGACAATCACTGTCACCAATATTGCCCATTTCCTTGATGAGCTTAAAACTCTCGGCTACTGGATTGCAGGCACAAGCGATCACGGAGATGCTTCAATTGAAAAGCTGAAAGATATACGCCCGGTCTGCATAATCATAGGGAGCGAAGGGAAAGGGATGCGTAGGCTCACTGAAGAGAGATGCGACTACATTGTATCCATCCCGCTTAAGGGTAAAATTTCATCACTGAATGCTTCAGTTGCTGCGGGAATTGTTATTTATAAAATAATTAATGGTTGAAAACAAATTTAATAGTGATATAATATATCCAGAGAAAAGAGAGAATGACTGAACAGGAAATAATTGATTACTGGATTCGCAGTTCTGATGAGAACTTTCAAACCATGCAAAACCTCTTTAAAGCAGGAGATTATTTATGGGTCATCTTGTCATTGAAAAACTCCTCAAAGCACATTA
>DINC01000378.1:3212-3377 GCA_002425885.1 Spirochaetia bacterium UBA5550
CACATTATGTAAAAAATACAAAAAAAGATCCCCCTTCAATTCACGATCTATTGCGAATTGCACAAAAAGCAGGAATCGATCCCGATGAGAGGATGAAAGATTTACTTGATGAAATTACCACCTTCAATATAAAAGGCAGATATGATGACTACAAAGAAAGCTTTA
>DINC01000379.1:0-3457 GCA_002425885.1 Spirochaetia bacterium UBA5550
CACAAAAATCAAGGGAAAAGAAAGTTTTCTTCAATTAGAGATTTATTGACATAATACCGATAATTTATTAACCAGAATAAAATCCGGAGGATATTTAACCATGTCAAAAAACATCATGTATTACCAGAATGGTGAAAATATAATCAAAGCAGGTCAGCTTGAACATAGAATGTATATTATCCTGGAGGGACGCGTCAGCATAATCCTCCAGAGCGGAGACGAGCAGTTTGTTGTTGCCACCATGGAAAAAGGTGATTTTTTCGGCGAGATTTCACTCTTCACCGATCACCCCAGGAGCGCCACAGTCCGTTCTCTCGGAGATGTTAAACTTGCTTATATTGACAATGTAACACAACTCAAGGCTTTTCTGATCAAGAATCCCGCTTTTGCAGCAAAGATGGTACAGATTCTGGCTCAGAGGCTTGCAAAAACCGATGAGATCCTTGTTGGGAAAATCAGTGAAATCAAGAGGCTGAAACAGACTCAGGCCATATAACATACAGGTGTAAAATGAAAAAAAAACTCTTCATAATCGACGGACACGCCCTCTGTTACAGGGCGTATTTTGCCTTTATACGTAACCCTCTTATAAACTCAAGCGGGCAGAATACATCAGCGATCTTCGGATTTGCCAGGATGCTGCTTAAACTTATCAGGGAACAGGCTCCGGATTATCTCGTTGTGGCCTTTGATCCCCCTGTAAAATCATTCCGCTTTCAGCTCTATGATGAATACAAGGCAAACAGGCAGAAGATGCCTGATGACATGAGGAGCCAGGTTGAAGAGATAAAAACAATGGTTAAAACTCTCGGTCTCCCTCTTCTTGAGTATCCCGAATTTGAAGCTGACGATGTACTTGGAACTGTGGCTGAAAAATATTCATCAAAGGATGTTGATGTATACCTTGTAACCGGGGATAAAGACGCGTACCAGCTGGTACATGATAATGTACGTATATACGCGAGTTCAAAAGGGATTTCTGAATACGAGATATATGACAGGGAGGGAGTAATTAATAAGGTGGGGCTCCCCCCGGAAAAAATAATAGATTATATGGCGCTCATGGGTGATGCCTCGGACAATGTGCCGGGCATAAAGGGGATTGGTGAAAAAACAGCGCTCAAGCTAATTACTGAATATGGTTCACTTGAAAAACTTTTTGAAAATGCTGATTCAATTAAAGGAAAAACCGGCGAGCTGATAAAGAACGGACGGGATATGGCAATGCTTTCAAGGCAGCTCGTAACAATCCGCCGCGATATACCTATTGATAAAAATATTGATGACATGAAATTTAAGGGCCTTGATCCAGAAAAAACTTCTGAATATTTTCACGCCCTTGAAATGGATTCAATTATCACTGAATTTTTTCAGAGCGAAGAGAAAAAAAACACGGTTAAAGCAGAACCTGAGAAGAAGGACTACAAAATTATCCGTACGGAAAAAGATCTGGACAGGATGATCTCAGAAATAGAAAAAGCAGCTCTTCTCTCTTTCGATACAGAAACAGACTCACTCCAGCCCGTGGAGGCAAACATTGTGGGGATGTCTTTTTCAATTGAAGAGAAGGGGGGATGGTACCTCCCCGTTATGAGTAAAGGATTATTCAGCGAAGACTACCTGGACAGCTCAATTTCACTACCTAAAGTGAAACCTCTCCTTGAAAACCCGGAGATTAAAAAGACAGGCCAGAATATAAAATATGATCTCCTTGTGCTGAGACGTGCAGGGATTGAACTGCGCGGCATTACATTCGATACAATGATAGCCTCCTATCTTATCACTCCCTCTGAGCGGCGCCACAACATGGATGACCTTGCAGAGGAGTATCTGAAATACAAAACAATCACATATAAGGAGCTTACAGGTACCGGAAAAAATGCTGTACCGATTACCGAGGTTCCTCTTGATCGCCTTGCTGAATACGCCACCGAAGATGCAGATATAACTCTCAGGCTCCATAATGTTCTCAAACCGCTGCTTGAAACAAACTCACTTGTTGAACTATTTGAAAAAATAGAAATGCCGCTGATGTCTGTTCTTGCAGATATGGAGTATACCGGCGTTAAAATAGATACTAAACATTTCGAAAAGATGAGAAAGGATACTGCTGCAAAACTTTTTGAAGTAGAAAAAAATATTTATGCATCAGCAGGGCAGGAATTTAACATCAATTCAACCCGGGATCTCTCGGCAATACTCTTTGATAAGCTGGGCCTTAAAACCGTAAAAAAAACAAAAACCGGTTTTTCCACAGACATTCAGGTTCTTGAAACACTGCAGGGGACACATGAAATTATCGATCACCTGATAAATTACAGGACACTGAGCAAACTCCAGAGTACATATATAGAAACTCTCCCTAAACTTATAAGCCCGGTAACCGGAAGAATTCACACATCATATAACCAGACAGTTGCTGCCACGGGAAGATTATCTTCATCCGAACCGAATCTTCAGAATATTCCTGTGCGGGACGATTTCGGAAGACAGCTGCGCAAAGGATTTATTCCGGAGAAAGGATTCATCATGATGTCTGCGGACTACTCCCAGATTGAACTCCGGCTCGCGGCGCACTACTCCAATGATGCCAATATGCTTGCAGCATTCCGTGACGGCATTGATATTCACAGTATGACCGCTTCATCAACATTCGGCGTACCCTTTGACAAAATCACGCCTGACATGAGACGGCAGGCTAAGATAATAAACTTCGCAACAATATACGGCGTGTCTCCGTACGGTCTCTCACAGCAGGCGGAGATCAGCATGAAAGATGCGGCTGAATTTATCCGCAAGTATTTTGAGACATACCCCGGCTTCAGAAACTATATTGATGAAACAATAGATTTCGCCAAAAAAAACGGCTATGTCACAACACTCATGGGGCGCAGAAGACCTGTGCCGGAAATTAACTCAGACACGGTTTTCAGACGCGAGGGAGCTGAGCGTGTTGCCATAAACACACCTCTCCAGGGGACATCCGCTGACATGATAAAAATCGCAATGATAAATATCAGCCGTGAACTCTCTGCTAAAAAAATGAAGTCACGGATGATCATGCAGGTTCACGATGAGCTTGTGTTCGAGGTTTACGAGGATGAACTCGACGTGATGAAGAAGTTGGTAAAGGAGAAGATGGAGACCGCGATAACTCTCAATGTACCTGTTATAGTTGAAATCGGAACAGGCAACAACTGGGAGGAGGCGCATTGAGAATACGGCTCATTTCTCTGTTTTTAATTGCAGAAAAATCTTTAGAAAACTCAAACGGCTTTTTCATAATATCTTCATTCAAAAAATGAATCTTTTTTAAAAAAAGCCATTCTTCTAAAGCAGTAATCAGAATTTCAGTAATATTTTTATAATCTGAATATTGCTTAACATCTTTAACTATAGCTGTTAACGATTGAATTTGTTCTCAATGTCATTTCGAAGAAGCGACAGCGACTGAGAA
>DINC01000379.1:3600-3800 GCA_002425885.1 Spirochaetia bacterium UBA5550
GGGAGTGAAGCAATCTGTTTATGACTCAAATAATAACTTTTTATAATAAATAGTTTATAATCTGAACAGATTGCTGCGTCGCTATCGCTCCTCGCAATGACCAAGAAGAACTAATTCAATCGTTAACCGCTATAACTCTATATCTTCTACGAAAATCAAACCGCTGATTAAGCTCAGCGTTTTTTATGGCAGCTACGTTA
>DINC01000224.1:0-5041 GCA_002425885.1 Spirochaetia bacterium UBA5550
ATAAAATAACTTGACTCTGAGTTAAATCAGGCTTATAAAACTCTTATCCGCAAAAAAGTAATTTGGCCATTGAAAGCTTCTATCTGCTTAATAAATCCGTAAATGAACGGTTATTAGCTGTTTTTACGTTATAAAAAATATGTTTCTCGCTGATTTTCACCCTTAAACTGACTGCTTGCAGTAGTAAAAAATAAAGATTAATACTAAGGGAGATCCGTTATGAACATGAAAAGACTCAGAAGCAACCAGCATCTCTATGCTGAAAAACCCTGGCTGAAGGATTTTGATGATGATGTAATCAAGTGGCATGACAAGTGGGTGGAATTTTATGATAAAAAAGAATTTGCCGACCCTGTATACCCTGCCATACCTCTTAAAGATCTTTTCAATAAATGGGCTGAAGAAAAACCTGATAAAGATTATATAATTTTCAATGACACAAAGCTCAGTTATAAAATGGTTAATACTCTTTCAAGAAAGCTGGCTAATGCTCTTATAGGACTGGGAATCAAAAAAGGGGATCGCGTTGCAATTATGGCTCCTAATATCCCCCAATATATTATATCTCTTCATGCATGTCTTAAATTTGGTGCTATTGAAGTTCCGGCCAATGTTTTATACACTGTTCCTGAACTGACGAATCAGTTCAAAGATAGCGGTACAGAGACAGTTATTGTTCTTGCCCCTTTTGCGGAAAAAGCTATAAAAATAATGAAAGATTCATCCAGCCCTGTGAAGAGAGTAATCGCAATCCAGATCCCCGGTTCTCCCGTAGAAGTTGAAAAGGGTGACAATATTTATGATTTCAATGCAATTATAGGGCCTGCAAGTGATGCTGAACCTGATGTGGCTGTTTATCCCTCTGACATAACCAAGCTTCAGTATACCGGAGGTACTACAGGTGTTCCTAAAGGGTGTGTCCATACTAATGAAATGAACATGACGCAGGTTGTGAGAACTTCAGAATGGCTCAGCATGGCTGCACCGGCTGAAGATTTCAGGACTCTCTGCGCAATACCGCTAAATCATATTTATGGATATAATGCCAATGTGAATATCTGTCTCTATAAAGGGGGCACTATTATTCTTGTTGCTCAGCCGACTCCGGATAATCTTCTTGAAGCGATTAATAAGCATGAACCTAATATCTGGGCCGCTGTACCTGCAATGATAATAGGCCTGATAAACCATCCTGATATCGGAACATCAAAGATTAAATCGATAAAAGGCATCTTTTGCGGTTCAGCTCCATTAGCTGTGGGCACACTGGAAAAATTCGAAGAGCTTTCCGGAGGCAGAATTGTTGAGGGAGCAGGGATGTCCGAGACAATTAATATCTATACAGTAAACCCTGTGCGCACAAAGAGAAAATTCGGAAGCTGCGGTATAATATGGCCTGATACTGATCTCGTTGTAGTTGATGTTGAGACTGGAAGAAAGGTGATGGGACGTAATGAAGAGGGCGAACTTATCGGCCGCGGACCCCAGTTTATTAAAGAGTACTGGAACAATAAAGAAGAGACCGAAAAAGCGGTAATTGACGGATGGTTGTATACAGGTGATATTGTAAAGATAGATGAAGAAGGTTTTCTTTTTATCCTTGATCGCAAGAAGGATATGATAATCGTCAACGGTTTGAATGTATATCCGAGAGATATAGATGAAGTAATGTTTAAACATCCTAAGGTTGTGGAAGTCTGTACAATCGGCATCCCTGATGAAAAACAGGGTGAATCTGTGAAGACTTTCCTTGTTGTAAAGCCTGGTGAAACTCTCACAACTGATGAAGTTATTGCATATTGCCGTGAACAGCTCGCTCCTTACAAAGTCCCGCGTTTTGTCGAATTTGTTGAAGCCGTTCCCCGTACGGCTGTAGGTAAAGCTGACAGGAAGGTTCTGAAAGAGAAGGAGCTTGCAAAGATAAAAAACTGAGTCCTTAAATTTGTAGACAATAACAGCCATGCCGGTTAAATTGCATTCAGTAATCAAACCGGCATGGTATTATAATGATCGAAAAAAGAATCAGGGAATTATTTAAAGAAGCGAAAATCTCCATTTCTGAAAAGCAGATTGCACAGTTTGCAGAATATTATATTCTTATAAATCAAAACAATGATGACAATGACCTTACCCGTATTAAAGGGGAGGATGGTTTTGTCATAAAGCATTTTATAGACTCCATATACTGTCTGAAATATATTCAACTCCCGCCATCGATTGTTGATATTGGAACTGGTGCAGGTTTCCCTGGTATCCCTCTGAAGATCATGAATCCTGATCTAAGAATTATTCTGGCCGAGCAGAGGAGCCGCAGGGTGGATTTTCTTAAACTCGCAGTTAAAGAACTCGAACTGACAAATGTGGAGTTCTATCCTCACAAGGTAACTGAAAAATCCTTTTTCGATGTCGAAGGTGTAGTAACCCGCGCTCTTGAGGATGCACCTGTAACTCTTGAGCGGGTTGAGCATTTTCTCCCTGCCGGTGGAGTTGTCATTCTGCTGAAGGGACCTGATGCTGAAGGTGACATCCGGGCTCTCTCTGAAAAAAACAGTGAAGTCTTTACACTTGAAACTGATGAAGAGTATACACTCCCCGGAACTGATTACAGGCGCAGGCTTCTTCTTTTCAGAAAAGATCGTGAAACATTCCGCAAAATATACAAGATAATGAAAGTGGAAAATGAAACTCCAGGCGTGGCCGTAACATCTGAAGAAAACAGAACATTTAAAGATGTAAGAAAACTCACAGCAGGGGATGGAATCCGTAAGGAGAACGCTGTAACCATCCCCGGGAAAAAAATTATCCGCGATTTTCTTTCCCGATACAGCGGGAAAGAGCAGAAGATGATTCTTCCTGATGATTATATGGAAACGGATTTATCTTTTGATGAAATTATTTCAGGTTTCAGAAAAAGGGGCACACTATTTATTTTCAAAAAATCCCTTTTTAATGATGTTGATATTTCTGCAACGAGATCGCCTATAATAATTGCGGAGCTTCCTGAGATAGAGGGGTGGGATGGCAGTATTATCAGCGGATGCAACCCTGTTATACCGTTTCAGGACCCGCTCAATGTTGGAGCTGCTGTGAGGTCTGCAGCGGGTTTTGGAGTTAAGAGGGTTATACTTACAAAAGATGCGGCCAACCCGTATCATCCGAAAAGCATAAGATCATCCGCAGGTGCTGTCTTTGAGATTGAATTTGTCCGCGGGCCGAGACTTGAAGATTTCCCTGAAATTTTAATTTCTTCTGATGATAAAATTTTCACACTTGATACATCCGGCTCCCCGCTGAATACAATTTCTTTCCCGGAAAAATTTATTGTAATACCGGGAATTGAAGGCCCGGGCCTCCCGGAAAATCTTAAAACTGATGCAGTGTCAATTCTGCTCTCTGAAAATGTCGAATCTCTTAATGCTTCAGTGGCATTGTCGATTTTTCTCTACCAGTGGCGCATAAAAATAATTTGACAGCCTGAGTTCTTTAAGTAATACAAATTCTGGTTCCGGAGTATATTTTCTTTAAAACCAGTGAACTAAAATACTATAGCAGTTAACGAATTAGTTTATCCCTGTCATTTCGAACGCATGTGAGTCCTTCGACAAGCTCAGGAACCGGAATTAATGGTCAGTGAGCCTGTCGAACTGCTCAGTCGCTGTCTCTTCTTCGAAATGACAGATTCGGACTATTTCAAGCATTAACCGCTATAATCATTTCGTAAATATCTATAATAAAAAAATTAAATCATAAATCAGTAAGGAGCCGGTAATGACAATTAAATCGAAAGTGAGAACAATCCCCGATTTCCCTCATAAAGGGATAATGTTCAGGGATGTAACTACATTGATAAAAGATGCCGAAGCTTTTAAGGAAGTTATAGATAAGCTTGCTGAAAGATACAAAGGTGTGGAAATAGATTACATCATGGGAATGGAAGCCAGAGGCTTTATCATCGGCGGCGCTCTCGCTTATACTCTTGGTAAAGGATTTATCCCTGTACGCAAACCGGGGAAACTCCCCTCTGAATCTATTTCATTTGAGTATGAACTTGAGTATGGTAAAAGCACCCTCGAAATTCATACTGATGCAATAAAAAAAGGGGACAGGGTCCTTATAATTGATGATCTTCTTGCTACAGGGGGGACTGCTTATGCTGCGGCAAAGCTTGCTGAACAGCTTGGCGGGGAAGTAATTGAAATGGCTTTTATAATTGATCTTCCTGACATCGGGGGGAGAAAACGTCTTGCAGATCTCGGCTACAAAATTTTCAATCTCATTGAATTTGAAGGTGACTGATTTATATTCTATGTAACATGGGAATTAAAATCTTTTCATATTTACAGTGTGCCAAAGGAAAAATAAATTACAGGGGACAATACCCTGTGGTGATATGTTTATAGTAATAGTGTTTAATTTTAAATGAAACAAGCTTATATCATTGCTGTATTTAAAAAACTCACCACAGCGGCCTGTGAATTCTTCGCGAAGAATATATTACTTTGTGGACATTTCGAATATAAAAGGAGTAATTAAATGATTAAAAAATTCGCCGGGGTGATTGCATCAATCCTTATCACTTCTGCTGCACTTCTGGCAGACACTTCTTTCCTCTCTGAGACAGAGATGGAATCTCCTCTTAAAAAAAATTCATCCAGTTCAATTGTTCATGAACTTCAGAATGCATACCACGGGATCTATAATGAGTACAAGGACTCAGTGGTGTTTATAAGCACAGAAAAAACAGTCAACGTAAAGGGGATCAATCCATTTACCGAGGATCCTGTTTTCAGGGAATTTTTCGGAATGAAAAATACTCCCCCAAAAACAAGAAAGGCACGGGGGCTTGGCACCGGGTTTATTATTTCAAGCGACGGGTATATCTGTACCAATCATCATGTTGTGCAGAATGTTGATACTGTTACTGTTACGGTTTCATCAAAATCCTATGATGCGCAGATTATCGGCTCGGATGCTGTCACAGATATTGCACTGCTGAAGATTAAAGGGGGAGGTAAATTTAAACCTGTTCACTTCGGAAATT
>DINC01000224.1:5046-8809 GCA_002425885.1 Spirochaetia bacterium UBA5550
GTGAAAGTCGGAGATATTGTTGTCGCAATCGGGAATCCCTTCGGTCTTGATAAAACATATACCTCCGGTGTTGTCAGCGCAACGGGTAGAAACCAGCTTGACCCTAATGGAAATGTGCATATCCAGACAGATACAGCAATAAACCAGGGAAACTCCGGAGGCCCGCTGATTAATATTGATGGTGAGGTAATTGGAGTAAACAGGGCAATTTATTCCAGTACAGGCGGGAATATCGGTATAGGATTTGCAATCCCCATTAATAATGCAAAAGAGACAATAATCCAGATAAAGAAATACGGTAAAGTCAGGCGCGGATTTATCGGAATAAATATAGCGCCTCTCTCTGCTGACCACGCGAAGGAGCTTGGCCTGAAGAACAGCGATGGCGTACTTGTGGGTGGAATTATTAAGGACGGTCCTGCACAGAAAAGCGGAATAGAGGAGGGTGATGTTATTCTTAAAATTGACGGAACAGATGTTAAGGATGGTATAGCTCTCGTAAAGAATATAAGCGCAAGGGCCATCGGATCAACTGTGAGGCTTTCTTTATGGAGGAAAAAGACTTTAAGAGAAGTCACTGTTGCTGTTAAGGAGAGGCCGTAGTTCAGTTTCCCGGCGCACAAAAAAAAGACCGCCTGAATGCGGTCTTTTTTTTTTATCGGAGGATGCGGCTTTTTACAGTTCAGCCATGTTCTCCGCTTCGTTGTCATATTCATCATCAGTTTCATAATCTGATTTGCGGCTGTTTATATCATAGTCAGCTTTAACAGTTTTTGATTTCCCCGAATAGTATCCGCTGTCTGAACTTTCTGAATCCTCAGTATTCTCTTTCAGTTCTTCATCCGGAAGAGTGGTGTCATTCTTTTTGTATTTATAGAGCATCTCTTTTGTGCTCATCTCTTTCCACTGTTTTGCCTTTGCTGCATATTTACCATTCGGATAGGTATCGAGGTAAGCCTGAAATTCTCTTGCCGCAAGGTCATAGTTTTTTGCAATAAAGTAGGCATAACCTGTTTTAATCATCGCGTCCTGATCTTTATGATAATACCCGTTGGATAGTGTCCTTTTAAAATATGAAATCGCGGTGTCATACTGTTTCAGCGCAAAGTATGACTCTCCAATCCAGTATAGCGAATTTTCAGCCTTGGAATCACCGGGGAACTGGTTAAGATATTTTCTGAAATATTCAATAGCCGGATAATATCTCCCTTTGCGGTAATTATTGATTCCGCTGTCATAAAGCTGCCTGTCATAGGATTTAGTTACATCATTTGTATAGTAGCTGAAGTTTGCATAGTATTTCAGAAAATGATCGTAGAGATCGTAAGCCTGGGAGTCTCTCCCCATCCTTTTGTAAGTTCTTGCTTTTCCAAGGATCGCCTCCTCGTTATTTCCGTTTTCAGCAAGAGCCAGGTCAAACATTCTCTTGGAGTTGTTAAATTCTCCCCGTTTCAGATAAGTATGCCCCAGTTCTGTATATATGCGGCTCCTGAAATCCTTGTTATCAGAGTAATTGAGAAGCCCGAGAAGCTGGTGAATCCCCTCCTCATCATATCTCTTCATGATTTTCAGTCTTGCCACTCTTGCTTTAATATCCTGTTCAATTTCTGAAGCGATTTTGTCATTATTTTTCAGGAGATATATATATTTAAGATAAGCGAGCCTGTTGAGATTGAGTTTTTCATAACCCTGGGCAATGTAATAGTATGCTTCAAATGCGGATTCTGTCTTAGGGTATTTAGCAATAACTTTTGTAAAGATTTCAATCGCCCTGTTTATTGATTCGGCTGTGCCGCGTTCATATGACATCTTAGCTTCAACAATCAGCTCTTTTGCCTCTCTCTCCGGTTTTATAAATGAGTCGTAATAAGCAAAAAGACCGATCCCCATAAAAATCATGATTACACCGACCAGTATCCACTGTTTCATTGCATTCTCCTCAAAAACTTATTCAGCAAGCGTATATAAAATAAGATAATAACCGTTTAAAGACAAAAGATTTTCTACTTTAGACGGACTGTTGCAAAGTCTGACCAGAATTTTGCTTCATCAGGAAAGTTCTGTTTAACATCGTCACTGTGAAGTATATTTATACCCTTCTGGTATTTATTCAGTTCAATATATGTCCTGGCGAGAAAGAGTCTCGCGCGTGACTTCTCATAATCTTTATCGGCTGAGGCGATATATTTTTTCAGTTCTTTTGAAGCGGAATGATACTGTTCTTTATAGAACAGGTTTTTAATGATATAATCAAGGTCACCATCCGGTATAACAGGGGCAGTATCAGGTTTTGTGTCTTTACCACGGGGGATTCTTGTGTCTGCTGTTTTTTTCTCTTTTTTTATTATGGTGCTTTTACCGCTTTTTTCATCTTTTTTTACAATTATAATTCCGGAGGAGATATTAATTCCCGGCCTGATCTCTGTCACTACATCATTGTTTTTTACTATAGCACCATAATGCCAGGAGCCTTCCTCCGGATACGGGATTACATACTTTCCTGCTTTTATATTTTCTGTGCCTATAAAATCATCATTCATTATCTTACGGGAATTTTCCGGGATGATCCTTGTTCTGAATATGCCGGCAGTTTCCGGGCCGGAGTTTCCGCTGAAGTTCCATCTGAGGATGATTCTGTTTTCGCTTATTTCTGAGTTAAGGGCAGTGACACTGAAGGGGAGGGTTAATATTACAGGTGATTTTGTATAATTGCTTTCATCGTCAAAATTTATATCCACTGTCCCGTCACTGTATCTCGAGAACACTGCGTAAAAGTATTTACCGGGGCCCGGTTCTTTGTCAGTATATATAATAGTGGATGTATCAACAATCTGCATGAGTCTTGCGAATTTAAGTTTCAGTAGAGAGTTGATCATCTCGTCCGAACGGTATATTTCATATCCGCTCAGTTCTTTATCAGTACGGGAAGTGGCCTTCTCCCATTTTACAATAACAGAATCCTTGTCTCCTAAATATGCATCAACATTGAGAGGAGTTGCCAGGGTCTTACCTTTGAGATATATACCGCTGGTGGTAAAATTTCTGTCAGGCTTCGGAGTAAAATATTCAATGCCGTTTTTATCTGTTACTGTCACAGCGTAGAAGTATGACCCGTAATCTGAAAGATTTTTATCAAGGTATTCATCATCGTCAATTGCTGCGAGTTTTTCTGCTACTTCAAGTTCCTCTTTGCTGCTGATAACGCTTCTGCTTCTGTATAAATTATATTTCAGGCCTGAGCCTCTGGGGGTGTCCCATTCTATTGAAACTGATTTATCTTTTTTTAACTCAGCTTTGATACCGGTCACATTTCCGGGCTCCGAGAATATCTGTACCGGGGCTGAGGTGCAGTTAACATTTTTGAGTATATCTATCTCTCTTTTAAGAAGATGCTTTTTTGATATTATGATGTAATAATATTTTTTTCCCTGCTGAAGGTTCCGGTCTATGAGGAGGCCCTCCTGTCCTGAATAAAAAACACCAATAAGTGTTGCTTTGAGTACATCTTCATGGCTGTTAAATTCACTTTCACTTCTTCCTGCAACAAATTCTCCGGTGAAGCCGGCGTTCATTTTCCATGTAAGCATTATTGTGTCGCTGGAGAGTTTAATACGTTCGGTTTTTATATCGTAGGCTATATGTTCAGGGTACGCTGCTATCTGGCTGCGGAGAGGCATTAATAGCATTAAAGCAGCAGATATTGTCATCAGGAGTATATGTATTCTTTTTTTTATCATTACTGCTTTTTTGTGTTCACATTTTT
>DINC01000228.1:0-2301 GCA_002425885.1 Spirochaetia bacterium UBA5550
ACTTTGTAAATTGAATAAATATGATTGACAAAAGAGGCTGATTTTCAGTTTTTATAAATACTTTCCGGTAAAATACCGAATCTTCAGCTTAATCATGAAACACACACGAGGTTAATCAATTGAATATCAAGGAACAATTATATAGTTTAATCGGGAATGCCCTTAAAGAAGCTGTTACAGCCGGGGAGCTCCCTGAAACGGAATACCCCAATATAAAAATTGAATATCCGAAAGAGGCAAAATTTGGAGATTATTCCACGCCAATAGCTCTTGAAACCGCAAAACTTATAAAACGTTCCCCTCTTGAAATAGGGGAGATTTTAAAAAAATATCTTCTGAAAAATGATGAAATAATAGGTGAAATTGNNTCATAAATATTTTTATCTCATTAAATTACCTTAAAAAAATGACGCTTCATATCATAAAGAGCGGTGAGGATTACGGAAAAAGAAAGAAAGCCAATCCTTTGAAATATAATATAGAATTTGTTTCAGCAAATCCCACAGGCCCGCTAAATGTTGTATCAGCCAGGGCTGCTGCTATTGGTGACACTATCTCCAATCTTATGGAGGCTAATGGCGATTTTGTTGACCGTGAGTTTTACGTGAATGATTTCGGCAACCAGGTCAATCTTCTGGGACAGTCTGTATTATCAAGAATCCGTGAGATAAAGGGGGAAGAGACGGTTTTCCCTGAAGACGGGTATCATGGTGAATATATCAGGGATATTGCTTCCTGGCTGATAGAAAATCACGCAGGTGAACTGGAGAGGTTATTATCTGAAACAGATAAGACAGACTTCTGCTCAAGGAAAGCAGTTGAATATAATGTTTCAGGTCAACAGAGGGATCTCTCTTCTTTCAATGTAAATTTTAAAACATGGTTCAGAGAGAGCACACTCCATGAAAAAGGTGAAGTCGAGAAAGCATTTCAAAATCTGGAAAATGGCAAATTTATATACACAGATAATGATAATAAAAAAGTCTTCAGGTCAACGGACTTTGGAGATGATAAAGATAGGGTAGTGATCCGTGATGACGGGAGGCCGACTTACCTTATGGCGGATATTTCCTATCATTACGACAAGATAATGCGGGGCTATGACAGGATAATTGATATATGGGGACCGGATCATCACGGTTATATAGCCCGGTTGTCAGGTGCAGTCCAGGCATTAGGTTTTGACAGAGAGAAGTTCAGAGTGCTTATTGCTCAGCAGGTTAATCTCATCATGGATGGGGAGTCTGTAAAAATGTCAAAACGACTCGGTAACTTTTCGACAATGAGGGAGCTGATTGAAGAGATTGGTGTAGACGTTACGAGATATTTCTTTATAATGAGATCTCTTGACAGCCATCTCGATTTTGATCTTACTTTAGCGAAAAAAAACAGTTCCGAAAATCCTGTCTTTTATCTTCAGTATGCCCATGCCAGAATTTGTTCAATTTTCAGGGAGGCTGAAAAACGGGATATTCAATATGACCTTTCCGATTTTAACATCGAATTCCTTGCTAATAAAGAAGGAGTAACATTGATGAAACAGATGGCTAAATTTCCTGAAGAGATAATTGATGCTGCGGAGAATTTTGAGCCCCATAAAATCGCTACTTACCTGATGAGACTGGCTCAGTCCTATCACAGGTATTACACTGAACATAGAATCCTGTCAGATGATATTGAAAATACAAATGCGGCTCTTGCTTTATGCAGGGCTATTGTTATAGTAATGAAGAATGGCCTTAAAATTCTTGGAGTTTCTGCTCCTGAAGTTATGTGACATTATGATAAAAACTGTAATAATTACAACAGGAGATGAACTCCTTCATGGAACAACAACGGATACTAACAGTGCTTTTATAAGTTGGCGTCTTTTCGGAACGGATATATCTGTTGTAAAACATGTTACGGTTGGAGATCAGATCGAATCAATAACCACCGCAATAAACGAATCTTTTATTGAAGCTGATCTGATAATAATTACAGGCGGTCTGGGGCCTACAGATGATGATAATACAGTTGAAGCGGTATGCAGAATTTTTAACCGCAGCATTGTTTCTGATAATGATGCAGAAACAAAAATGGCTGTTTTTTTTCAATCTATGAAAATACGGATAAATGAAAATGACTCCAAAATGACATCTGTTCCATCTGGTGCCATAGTTCTAAAGAATAATAAAGGCCTTGCACCCGGATTTATAATAGAAGACAATAATAAGACTCTTATTTCTCTTCCCGGAGTTCCATCAGAAACTGAGAAGATATTTGATGAAGAAGTTCTCCCATATTTCAAAAGAACGTATA
>DINC01000228.1:2329-3003 GCA_002425885.1 Spirochaetia bacterium UBA5550
TGAAACTCGGAGAAAAAATATCCTGGGGAGTTTCGGCTAAATATGGAGTTTGTGAGCTTTGTTTTATTTCAACAGAAGCAGATTTTTCTGACAAAGAAAAACTGCAGATAATTTTAAATAATGAGTTCAGGAATTATATAATCGGATGTGGGTTCAACTCGCCGGAAGAAGAACTTGTAAGTCTGCTTAAGCAAAAACATTTAACGATTTCCACTGCCGAATCATGTACCGGCGGTCTTATCGGGAAACGATTTACAGACATACCGGGCGCTTCTGAAGTCTTTACCGGTTCTGTTACAGCATATAGCAATACAATAAAGACTGGTGTGCTTGGAGTCAACGGGAGCACACTGAAAAAACACGGCGCAGTTAGTGAGGAAACAGCAGCGGAAATGGTCAGGGGGTTATGCAGACTTTTTAAAACTGAAATCGGTATTTCTGTTACCGGAATTGCCGGCCCTGGCGGCGGGACTGAAGAGAAGCCTGTCGGTACTGTGTGTTTCGGTTTTCAGATTGATAATGAGCTAATCACCAGAAAAGAGTTTTTTGGCGGAGACAGGGACAGAATACGTATTTTTTCGAGTCTCTACGCTATTAATTTTTTAAGAAGGCATTTGTCGGGATTCTGACTATCGTTTATGATCTATAAGATAGATTGTAAAATGCAAAACCGA
>DINC01000311.1:0-10903 GCA_002425885.1 Spirochaetia bacterium UBA5550
TACCGGTATTCACTATACCGTAATCAAGTGTTACATTCGCTGAAGTTATAGTATTTGGATCATCTGATGTTGCTGAGGCATAAATATCATTACCTACTGTATGTACCATTTCACCTACTGCAGATGTAGGAGTATAAGTAAATGTTATTGTAAAATTAAGAGTAATACCGCTTACAGCACATGTTGCAGAACCTGCTGCATCCCCTGTAATCGTAACTGTTCCAGGAGTATTTGGATTTACTGAAAATGTTATATCTGGAGCTCCAGGAATAGTTAAAGTAACATTTGTAACATCTGACAATCCAGCAAAAAAATCATCAGAAGTTACATCAACTTCAAATATGTAGGTTTGACCAGTTTTGTAATAATAATAACCACTTGATGCTGGATACTCCGTACCATTAGGTGCTGTGCTAACGGTAACTGCTGTGATTGCAGCGTTTAACTCAACAGAACAAAAAAGAACAGCCAATATCCCAAAAATATATATGTATTTCCTTAACTTCAATTCAATTCACCTTCCGGCCTGTTTACTCTTTCTCAGTATATTAAACTCCATCAAAAGCAAAAAAGTCAATAGAATTATTTCTCCCTGCACATATCCTTTTTATATTAGACATAAAAGCGGGCTGCCTGTTTTACAATATGATAAGAAAATTTGCTTATTAATTAACAGGAAAGAGACAATTTCGAATAGAAATGGGAAAGATTTTATATATCTTTTCAGAAACCTTCATTCTTCCAAAATCATACCCACAACTCTCCCCATCTCCCTGAAATCATGGATAATATACCTCTCCCCTGCAATCTCCTCCTCACCTGCATGGCCGAAAGCGCACCCGATAAAGGGAATTCCATTAATTTTCGCAGCATCAAGATCCGTAAGCCTGTCGCCCACCATAATGATTTTATCGTAATCAAGCTCCTTCAGATATATCCCCACAATATCAGTTTTATTCCTGATATCACCCTCAGCATACAAAAAAGGCTCAGAAAAATACTTTTTCAGGTCATAGGTCTCAAGAATAGCCTCAACATATGCCCTTGCTCCATTGGAAGCCACAAGCAGCCTGTAACCGGAATTATAAAGCTCAGGAATAGTCTCCTCCACACCTGTAATAAGCTCCCCCTTTTTCTGCCGGATAAGCGAAACCAGGTTTTGCGTCCACCGCAGCGAAAGATAATCCCGCGCCTCCAAGCCGAGCTCAGGGAAGAGCATGAGGCATATTTTCTCCAGGGGATATCCAAGTGTTGCTGTAATTGCCTCACGGGAAGGGGCTTTTACACCGGCATATTCACCCGATTTAAGGAGAGAATCCACAGCCTCAGCAAAGGCCTCCTCCAGGATATTCCCCGCGTCGTAAATTGTTCCATCTATATCTAAAGCTAAATAAACCGGTTTTGTCATTAATTTCACCTTTTTGGTCTCTCGCGAAGACGTAAAGAGAGTTTAAAAAACATGAGACAAAGAGATAAAGGCAAAAAAAGGTAGAAATGTTTTGTTATAAGGCCTGTCAGTTCAAAAAAGTGATAACGATAAAGATTGCCGAAGTCGAGCTGAACACTAATCTGTTTTGAGTATCTTACCTTAACTTATCAAAACAGATTTCTCACCCGATGAAATGACAGGGGTTCGAAATGACACCTAAAAAACTAAATCTGACACTTTCCCGATACTCTTACCCCACCCTTATAAAAATACTTCTGCTTTTCTCCGCGCCTTAGCGCCTTTGCGAGAGACATTCTTTTTAACAGAAACCTAAAATTCAGAGCCATGCTGCCTACTGTCAAATAAAAATTCCGGCAAATCGCACCTCTCCCCAATTATTTTATTGACTCATGTTCCGGATTTTAACTTAATTACGGCATAAAAGGAGAGAGCTTTTGGATACAAAAGTAAAAATCGGAAATCTGGTTCTGAAAAATCCCATAACCGTGGCTTCAGGTACAGCCGGTTACGGCGAAGAACTTTCAAAATACGTTGATATAGCTAAAATAGGCGCTGTTTTTACAAAGGGGCTCTCGGTTAATCCCCGTAGAGGAAACCCCGGAAACAGAATTCTTGAAACACCATCAGGGGTTCTAAACTCAATAGGCCTTGAAAATGTGGGGATGGAGGAGTTCATCAACAAAAAGCTCCCCTTCCTTCTAAAAGCAGGCGCCACCCCCGTACCGAACATCGCAGGCCATTCTATTGAAGAGAATATTGAGATGTGCCGGGTCCTTTCAACAACCCCGGGGATAGATGCTGTTGAACTTAATGTTTCATGCCCCAATGTCAAGCAGGGGGGTATGGCATTCGGGACAAACACCGAGGTCTTCTGCGACCTCCTTGAAAAGGCGAGAAAAGTGACGCAGTGCGCGCTCATCGTAAAGCTTTCACCAAATGTTACTGATGTAACAACTTTCGCTGTTCATGCGGAGAAGATAGGTGCTGATGCTGTGTCTGCTGTAAACACATTCCTCGGCATGAAGATCGATATAAAAAAGAAGAAGCCCCACTTCAACAACAAAGTGGCGGGACTGAGCGGCCCTGCAATAAAGCCCATGGCAGTGAGAATTATCTACCAGGTTTTCGATAAAATTTCAATACCCATTATCGGTCAGGGGGGAATATCCGATATTGATGATGTAATAGAATTTATGATGGCAGGGGCTTCCGCAATATCTGTTGGCACAGCAAACATGATAGAACCCGGCATATCAGAAAAACTTGTGACTGATCTCGAAGATTACATGAAGCGCGAATCGATAAAATCCCTTAAAGAAATTACCGGTGTTGCGCATTGATATAAATTTTTATTTTCAAATTATTACGTTTTACGTCACTCCGGCTGAAGTGTATGCGCCCTGGAGCGCAGCCGGGGAGTACAACCGGCGGATAATGCCGGAATGGCAGAACAGATGAAGTTCAGTCTGTCATTTCGACGACCATAAGGGAGGAGAAATCTGATTTGGATAAAATAAATTATAGCATTTTACGATTTAATCAGGATATCTATGCAACATTTCAAAGAAACGGCAACGGCTGAGTCGACCGCAGTAGAGCTGAAAGTTAATCTTTTTACATTTAATTTTGAGATTTCTCACATACGTTCGAAATGACATGGTGCTAACCATTTCGTTATTTGCTATAGTTTCAATTATTCCCGGGTCAGACAACAGGAAGATAACCGCTTAAACTTTTACAGGAGAATATATGAAATTCTGGAATAAAACTCTCAGAAGTATGGATGAATATATACCGGGCGAGCAGCCCGCAAATATTGATGAGTACATCAAGCTCAACACAAACGAAAACCCCTTCCCGCCGTCAGAGAAGGTGCTGAAAACTATTACAGAACATGTAAATGCCAACCTGAGAAGATACCCGGACTCAAAAGCAAAGAACGTAAGGAGCATATTTGCTGATCAGAACAATATCTCCCCTGAAAATATTTTTGTCGGTAACGGCTCAGACGAAATATTCACCCTGATTTTCCGTGGGCTCATTGAAAAAGAAGGTGTGGCCGCATTCCCCTACCCCTCCTACTCCCTTTACGACACACTTGCACAGGGGAACGGTATAAAATATGAAAAGATCGATCTGGCGGATGATCTCCAGATAGATATGGATAAATTCCTCGCGAAGAAATACGATATGGTTATAATCTCCAACCCGAACAACCCCACAGGTACTTATGTCGGGCCGGGGAAGGTGAAGGAGTTCCTTAAATCTTACAAGGGGCTTCTCATCATGGACGAGGCGTATATTGACTTCTATGGAGGGTCGGCTATTAATCTTGTAAACGAGTTTGATAATCTTATTGTTACAAGGTCATTCTCCAAATCATATTCACTGGCGGGGCTTCGAGTGGGGCTTGCAATCGCAAATCCAGGCATAATTGAAGGGCTTGTAAAAATCAAGGATTCATACAATGTAGATACACTTGCACTTGCAGGAGCAGAAGCCGCGCTCCTTGACACAAGATCATTTGAGTACAACCTGGGGATGCTGCGCAACAACAAGGAGTACCTTGAGGAGAGGCTTACTGACATGAATTTTCAGCTTATTCCTTCAAGGGCGAATTTCATCTTCACAAAACACCCGGATATAAATTCCGGGGAGCTTTACGAAAAACTGAAAGAGGAAAAGATACTCATACGCCACTTCCGCGGGACTGTGCAGTCTGATTATGTTCGAATCAGTATAGGCTCAATGATGGAGATAAAAAAGCTCTGTACCGCGATTGAAGGGATTTTAGAAGCTTCAAAATAAAAAATTTATAGCGGGAGGAGTATAACCCTCCCTGCGCTGTTGGTTATTGTTCCGCGCTGGAACATTTCGTTTGCTGTTAATCTCTCCTCAAGGAATAGAGCGATATCCTCTTTCTTAATCCAGATATTAACCTGCTGATTTGTGCCTGCATCGCTCCACTTGAATCCTATTACTACACCAACCACCTCATTTTCTGAGGGCACAAACTTATATCTGTATATCTCTTCGATTATACCGGTAACATTCTCTTTAATAAGTTTAACAGAGAACCTGCTGTAGTCCAGCGTATTATCCTTATTCACAACTATATCAAAGCCGAAAAACAACCTGTCTGTTCTTTTCGATTTTTTATCAAAATAAAATCCCATGCTCCCTTTTGAAACATCAACATCCTCTTTTTCAGTTATATCTTTCGCGATAGAGATAATATCTTTTTTGTATTTATTCTGATAATAACCGCCGTTAGTCGAATATGAATTTATATTAACGAGATAATCCTCGTATTTTACTGAATCTTTTTTCACTACAAAAGCGGTTTCATTACCGTTTTTCCCATCTCCCTGATTTGTGCCCTCCGCTGAACCTTTTATTTCACCGGCCGAAGCACATGCAGCGGCAGATATCACTATTGAAGTAAGAATTAAATACAAACTTATTCTGAAAGGTTTAATAAAGGTCATAACCGACACTCCACGGAAAAATTAAATGAATTAATTACTGTAATTATCGGAATAATCCGGCACTTTCTGAACAGAGATATTACGAATATCAGGAGGGATTACATTTTCAGAAATTCCATATATTTTTCTATAGGTCCGGGATATGAACCATTGCCGTCGAGGTATTTCTTGAACCTGTTTTCGTATGACACGAGCTCCCTGTTCTGCACATTTCTGTACCTGTTGGCAGACTTGTTGAAAGCAGGCATATTTTCAAGCTGATCACGGATCTCTCTTTTAAAAGGTACGTGTTTAAAAAACATCTCACGCACAACTGCATTGAGTTTCATAATACCTTCACGCTCATATTCAACCCACAGCATATAATCATCCGCGAATCTGTCCCGGTTTGTTCTGAGGCTCTTAAACCGCAGAGCGATCTTCTCTTTCATCTCGGGGGAGAGTTTTGAATTCTTTTTGAATGTATTCACATAATCGAAGTATTCACCGGAGAGCCCCCCTTCAATAGGGTCAGCCCACATTGCACCCTTGATGCTCCTGTTAAGTTCCCACCTGAAACAGGCGAAGGTGTGCATCAGACTTTTCTCTATATCACCGGAGAAGAGTATCGGTATCATAATCCTTCCCATTGATCTTTTACTGTTGCCTGAAAGTTCCTGCCACAGAAAAGTTTTTGATCCGCATATAGGGAGCAGTATAAAATAGGGAGGGATCTCCTCCTTTATAATCTCCCTGGCGCTGTCGAGTTTAAGGACAGTCTCACGCCAGAAAAGGGAAAAGTCTATTTCCGATAATTTTTTTATCAGGGCATCAACTTTATCCTTGGACTGATACATATTCCTCAAATTACCCCGGATCATCTCACTGAATAAAACAGGGAAGGCAGTTGCAGTACTCCCGGAACAGACTGCTGAGGAACTCGCAAGCCTCTGCTGTATTTCATGAAGAGTTTTGTTCAGATTTTCGTCATCGGAGCCCTTGTCCCTTTTCTCCTCACCGGGCTTACCTTTTTTCTGATACTTATCCTGCTCACGAAGAAAAGCTTCATAATTGAGCCCCATCTCCGTTATACTGGGCTCCTCTGCTCCTGCATATATTTTCGACAGAAATTCATATTCAAGTACAACCGGGGCCTTGGCATCCCTTTCCCGGATCCTGCCGAGATCATTCAGATCCGAAAGCTGCTCCGGGGTGAGGAGCTCATCATCGAGAAAACCGAATGTAAGCATAAGCTTCACCGGCCTCGGAATTGAAGATTCAATCTTGGTTCTTACAAAAACCTGTTTATAAAGATCCCAGTACATCTGGGTAATATGACGCCTCACCTTACGCTCTTCCGATTCGGAGCTTAGCGGATTCTTCAAATTTTTAAAATCATTAAGCAGTTTGAGGAGCTTGTTCTGAAACTCCTTCTCAACCATGGAAAACTCGAAAATCTGGTATATCGATTTCTGGAGGCCGGTGCTGATTACAGGAGTTGCAGCTATTGGGCCTCCTTCATTATCCGTTTCTATTACTTCAGCCTCAGTTTTCTGAGGCGCCGGTGTTTTTCCGCTCTTCTCAAGCGCAGAGCATATATCAGTGAATCCGGAGTAAGTTTTAAGACTCTTCCCTGTGACTTCAACAGTCATGGCATCGATTTTTAAAAGCACCTGCTGAAGTTTGGAATAAAAGTCGGAAGAGACCCGTCCTGTTGAATTCCATGAATCAATACCACCCTGCGTAAGAAATGACACCAATCCATCCTTCACTTCAAAAATACTTTTTGATTTACGGTTTAACTTCTCCACAACATTATGAATCCCCAGTAGCAGCACCCGGAGAGCTTTAACAAGAGATGTAAAAACTGAAACTGAGAGGTCAGGATCAGCCTTAAAAACTTCACTTAAAAGCTGCACATCAAGCTTAAGGAGACGTTTAATTACATCCATATAATCCGCGCCAAGGGTTTCGGTGTTAATACCCTCTGCGTAATTCTTCTTCAGGAGACTCCCCTTGTCTTCAATCACAAAATCGATGGAAACATTATCGGGAACCTTACCTTTAGCAAAGGTGAATACGGAATAGAGGTCCTCACTTTTTTTGCTGAGATTATCAGAACCGCTGTTGGGGCTCAGCGCATTAAAAAGCAGAAGCATATTGTCATCCACCTGACAGAGCCTCACATAAAGCCCTGCCGCTTTTTTCATGGCTGCCTGAGCGATCATATAATTATTGAAAAGCTGCCTGAGCATATTCATGGCGCTGTTGATATCGCGCTGCGCTACACCTTTATACCCCCCCTGGGCTATGGGGTATTCAACAACCTGTGTATCAGCAATAGCCCTGATGGTATTAGTATAAGGAGATGTCAGAAGCCCTGAAAAGCCCACAAGCATAGATCTCCCTTTAATTGTGCAGACCCTGACAGATTTATCAGCAATGAGTTCACCATCCAGACCCATAAATTCTTCAGGAGCCGAGAGGACTTCCACTTCTCCATCCTGCATAATAAAAAATCTGGTGGGATTCTCACCCTGTGTAAAGAGGATATCACCCTTTTTCAAGATTCTGCTCTCAGGCATTATTTATACTCCCGGATCGTAGTAACGGCTTATCCCGCGGCCAATTGCAAAATACTTTTCAATTANNGAAGAAGCGATAGCGACTGAGAAATCTGTTTTTAACGACAAATTTCAGGCAATCTTCTCTGATTATATTATCGGAAGAAATGTTGTACAATAAAAATATTTAAATTCTGTTGTTTTTTATATTATCCATATATTCTTCCCATTCGGTGGGGAGCATATACTTTTTTTTATTATTACACTCTTTACATGCGGGTACAAGATTAATCTTTTCGCTTTTGCCCCCCCGCGCAAGGGGAATTTTATGATCCATGGTGAGGTCTGAAGGTGAGATTATTTTCCCGCAGTAGTAACATTCACCTGCGGCAATCTTATTTTTCCACCAGGGTGAATTGCGCAGTTCCCTGGCTTTACTTTTTTCTATTGCCAGTTCAGTTTCAGCATCATGATGAAAGAGTTCATTTTTAGGGGAGCTTCTCCTTGCCCTCTTCCTGTCAATATGCCTGTCCTTATACGACATATTACTCAAAAAAATCCCCTGTCTCAAGCCTGTAACCATTTATGAAAGAAAGGCCGTCCATTTTCTTCTTGTTTTCAGGCTGTATTTCAAGAATCTCAATCACTCCGTTCCCTGTTCCGGCAAGGAGATGTTTCTTTTGAAATTTCGTTACCTCACCAGGTTTAAGCTCAGGAACGATTCCATCGAAAACAGAGGTTTTCCATATCTTCATGTGATGGCTGCGGAAAGTTGTCCATGCCACAGGTTTGGGGTTCAGTCCCCTCACAAGATTATGTATTTTAAAGGCATTATTATTCCAGTTAATAAGCGCCGTATCTTTATCGATCTTTCCGCAGTGCGTGGCATCAGAACCATTCTGCTTTACCAGTTCAGCCTTCCCGCTTCCGAGGAGCTCAATTGATTTAACAACAAGCTCAGCTCCAATCGGGAATACCAGATCATAGAGCTCACCCGCGTTTATATTCTCATCAATTTCAATCTTCTCCTGAAGAACAATATCTCCGGCATCAAGCTCCTCATTGATCATCTGAACTGTTACGCCTGTTTCGCTGTCTCCATTTATGAGAGCCCACTGCACAGGAGCAGCCCCTCTGTATTTCGGAAGAAGCGACGGGTGGAGATTAATTGTGCCGTATTGCGGCATGGTAAATATTGGACGCGGGATCAGTTTACCGTATGCTACCACTACAAATATATCAGCGTTATATGATTTAAGCTGCGCGGCAAATTCCGGATCTTTAAGGCTTTTCGGCTGGAGTACAGGTATATCTTTGCAGCTTGCGAATTCCTTCGCGGCGCATTCCTGTATCTTCATGTCCCTGCCGCATTTTTTGTCTTCAGGGGATACAAGGAACACTATCTCATAAATATTACAGATATGCTGGAGTACATAAGAAGCTATTTCCGGTGTTCCGAAGAAACCTACTCTCATCTGCCCTGCTTTTTATTCAGTTTTTTAATCTTTTTAAGCTCGGTTTTCATCTCGTCCCTGATATACTTCTCAATCCTGTCTATAAAAAGTATCCCTTCGAGATGATCATACTCATGCTGAAACACACGCGCGAGAAGCCCGTTTGCCTCAATCTCCACCTCTTTACCTTCACGTGTGTAACCGCCGATAAGGATGCTCTCCGGCCTGATCACATCAGCGTTGATTCCGGGTACAGATAAACAGCCCTCTTCATAAGGTTCAACTGTATCAGACCTTTCCTTTATAACCGGATTGATCAGTGCAAATTTCTGACTTTTTGTCTCACCTGTATCAACTACAAAAATTCTTTTCCCGAAATCCACCTGGGGTCCTGCAAGTCCGATACCCTTTTCTTTATACATAATTTTAAACATCTCGTCAATTAGAGATGCGATATTGCCATCTATATTTTCAACCGGTTCCGCCACACTTGCCAGTGTTTCGTTACCATAAAAAACCAGACTTCTCGACATTATAAGCTGCTCCTATCTGAAATTTAAATCGTTCTCAAGACCCTTCTCAGCTCTCATGAGGTCCTCTTCTGTATCAACCTCATACCAGCCGAAACCCGAAAGGTCGCAAATAACAGGCACTCCCCTCTCCTTTTCGGAGAGAACCTGAAGTATATTCTCAACCACAGCCTTTTCGCCATATTTTTCAATTACTTCATTTATGGTATCCCGGTATAGAGATTCCATTGAAGCATCAACGTATGTCATCCCTATATATCCGCAGTCAAATTCACTGAGCTTCTTGCTTATGGCGTCCACTTTCTTCCCGTCATCAGCAAGTTTGACCTTCATGTCATCATCACCAAGACTCCTGTCAAAATCGCACATCGCTGTTATTGATCTCATCGACTGTTTCATCTTCTGAAACATAATCCCCGGATATATGTGATCCACATTTGTAATCAGAAATGAATCACCGGAGAATTCCCTCAAAGCTGTAATCAGTGTATAAATATTACCCTTGAGATAATCTTTATTTTCAATAACCCTGACCTTCTTATAACCATGAGAATTTATATGCTCACGGAGGTCTTCATAACAGAATCCCCCTACAATAATAATCTCGTCAAAGAAATCATGCTCAAAGAATTCAAGAAGATAATCAATGAGCTTTTTCCCCCTTACAGGAACCATCCCCTTGGTTCTTGCTTTGGTTATCTCACCAAGTCTGCTACCTGTGCCTGCTGCCAGAACAACTGCTCTCATATATTTAATAGTTCCTTTATAGAATTAATAGTTACAATATCATTGCGGATTTTCAGGAAATCCTCCCTTTTAAAAGTTCCGCAAATCCCCACAAAACTTATACCATAATTGAATGCTTTTTCAGCATCCTTAAGGGAATCCCCGACGAAAGTCATATCCTCTTTCTGAAGGCCGAACTTCTCCCTTACATAATCAAAATGAGCTTTCCCTTTTTCAAAACCCTCTCTGAATCCAAGAACAATATCAAAATCAAGCTTCTCATTTTCCACAAATTTATCAATAAGTTCCTGAAAATTATTTGAAGCTATGCCTACTATATTCCCATTTTGACGCAGTTTGTTAATTGTGTCCCTTACTTCATCTGTAAATTTGGAGAGGAAAAAGCCCTCTATCTTTGTTTCTTCAAATATTTTCGCCTTTTCGCTGTTAGTGGGATCATCGGGGAGAATTATCTCAAGCTGCTGAAAAAAGGGATTTCCTGATGTCTCAAGGTACCTTGCCCTTGCTGCTTCAAAGGATATTTCAGGGTGGAACCGGTTAATAACTCTGCCGGCAATATCAGCAAATCCTTTCATTGTGTCAACAAGTGTACCGTCAAAATCAAATAGAAAAGCCCTGGTTTTTCCCATAATATTATATTGCGCCCCGTAAATTCAGATAGATAGATAATCTATAATAAAATATAAATATG
>DINC01000311.1:10919-11077 GCA_002425885.1 Spirochaetia bacterium UBA5550
AGCTTTTTATACTCAAAATAATCACTTTAATAAATGATTACAGGTTTAAACATTTATTGCAATTGAACCCTCGCCGCTTTCCGGTTGAGGGATAAATAGATCCGGATAGACTAAACGGAATAGAGAATATTAATACACATTCAGGAGATTCATTATGA
>DINC01000304.1 GCA_002425885.1 Spirochaetia bacterium UBA5550
ACGAAGGAGCTTCAAGTACAAAAGCTTCCACTCCTTCAATATTTAATTCTGATATAATTGAAATTCTATTATGACAGGTTAACGGATAAAAACTATCATTATGTTTTACGAGAAAAGGTTTTTCGAGCATGCCGGAATTTTTTATCGAAGCTGCGAGTTCTGCATTTTTTAAATTTCTGCTTATTTTATAATNNAATTCTTTACAATAACTGTGAACCACCATTATCTATACCTACACCACCCCTTTTAATAATTTAAGCATCTCTTCCGGATATATAACATTAACCTTTTCCAGATTTTTCAGGATACTTTCTGCTGAATCGGTTAACGGTGATGTAGTTATAAAAAAACCCTGTTTTGCCTTCGCATCATTTATTGCCTGCGCAAAATTTCTCAAGGGTATTTCACCAACACTTGTCCCTTTCCATCTTCTAACCCACACAAGAGTTTTAATTTTACTATCTTTCTGATAAGCCAGAAAATCGACTCCGTCTGACTCTCTGTACGTGGTAAGTATCTCATCAATAACAAGTCCGAGCTTTTCACACACCCTGTATGCTGCACTTCTGAAATTTTCAGAATCCAGCTTGTATAAAGAATCAAAATCAAGGTCCTTCGCAGGAGAACCGCTTTCCTCATGTTCTTTTTTTTCACGAACTACAGGAGCCCGGCCTGTACTGATTATCATCCCGATATCAACACGAGTTTCACTTTTTAATCCGCATATATTCCATACAAAATTTTCCGGAAATGCTCGGTCCTTCCAGAGTGATGCCTCAGAGACAACCGGTTTCTGTTCCTCGAACTTACTCCCTTGACTGTCCATCTCCTTTCTAAGCCTTGTTATGAGATCCTGAATATTTCTGAAATTTCTATCGAGCTGATACAATCTGTTCCAATGCTCATAAGCCTGTTCGATTTTGTCTTCAAGGAGAGCAGCAAATCCGAGATCATAAAGTGTAAACCTAAGTTCCTCATCCCAATTATGGTCACGGCAGAATTCTCCAATCTCATCAAACTGTTTTACAGCAAGAGAAATTTTCCCGACTTCAATATAAACAAATCCGAGAAGGCGCTTTGCTATAAACATTGCGTTTTCATCATTAGAATTATCTGCAACCGGCTTAATACTGTTCATTGCACTTTTATAATCACGCTTTTTATAATATGCGAATGATAAAGCAATATTTGTAATATCTGAATCAGGCTCTACAGATAATGCACTTTTAAAAAGGTTAATAGCTTCAGCAGATCTCTGACTTTGCAGAGCAGCGATCCCCGCGCCGAAAAGTATTTCGTAGTTATTTTTCTCCTGTCGTGACAGCTGCTCAAGATATTTATAGGCCGTTTCAAAATGTTCCTGACCCAAAGCAATAAAGCCGACATAATACAATGATTCGGAATCATTAGGATACTCTTTGATAAGCTCATAAAATTTTTCAAAACTTTTGTCTATCTGCCCTTTTTTTAAATACATCCTTGCAAGATGACGGTATATATCCCCTTTTACAATATCATTATTAAACCTGTTGATTTCAACAAGCCTTTCAAAATGTTTAGCGGCAAGTTCATCTTTATTCTGGCCCTGGTAAAGGTCAGCAAGCTTTTTATGGGTATATATATCATAAGGAGCCGCATCAAGAACTTTCTGTAATTCAACAATGGCTTCTTCAACTCTGTCCTGCTGTAGAAGAATTTCAGCCCTATTTACAGGATTAAGTTTTGGCGCGACAAAATACATGTAATAAACCACAAAGCCAAGAATTATAACCGCAGTTATCAGAATAATAACAAGCATATCTCTCCGGGGAAAGAACATATTTTCAGATCTAATTGATTAATCGGCATAATATACATGTAAATCAATTATTCTTTAGATTTGACGAAGGAATATTTCAGGAAGAGGTATTTGTAGTGGTAGTGAATCTTACAGAGGACGGCCAACCGCTGATAATATAATTGTGGCCTGTTTTTTTCTTAACAATAAAATCATCACCCTGTATTATATTCGTATTATACGGAATGTTAATAAGTATATCAGGAGGGAGATACTTAGGTGAACCGCTGAACGAAAGGCGAAGTTCATAATCAAAGATCTCCATACTGAACGATATTAATCCATATCTCGAAGTAGCATCCTCCACCCTTATTCTGCTGCCGTTATTAAACCATCGGGAATCAGCAGCAGGAAAAAGCTCAAGTCTGTCCGCCCCGTCTATAAATAACCTGTTTCTCAATATAGCGAATATAACTGAAGTTGCTACTTTTGAATTACCCTCCCCCCATGAACCTTTTCCTGATGCCGGGTCAATATAATCCGGTACAACATGAAAATCATCAATATAATCAGCCAGCCTGTCGAAATAAAAATCCGCCTCATTCATACCTGAAGTAAACAGATGATTCAGTATTACAGCACTTGAAAACATATCAATACCGTAAAGAGGATGCTTTACGGGGAAGCCCGCATCAGATAAATATCCGGAAATAAGATCCTTGTATTCTTCATTCTTCAATGATGTCATCACTTTATCAGGTAGTGAAAAAAGTGAACTTATAGCAGAAAATTCAGAAGATGATTTCTCCCTGTTCAGAGAATCTGTTATTAAAGATTGCAGCCGCAGTGATTCATTTTTAAATTTGGATTCATCTCCGAAAATCCCCATACACCTGGCCAGGTAGGAGATGTTTGAAACAGCTGAATAGATATAAACAGTTTCTGTAATGTTATGCGGTATGGCAAAACTATGAATATTTGTACTATGCCTGATACTGTCAGCCTTGTGCATATTGACTGAAAATCTGTAAATAAAATCAGCAACACTCCGGAGAGCAGGATAATAGACCTGAAGAAAACCTGTTTCGCGCTTATGTACAAATATTTCATAACATGAATTGATCAGAAAACATCCTTTTACAACATCTTCTATTGAAATATTTTTTTTATCAAAAACAAAAGATTCAAGCTTCTGCTTAAAAAAAGTCTCCCCCGCATCCAAAGCACCTGTTCTGCAGAAAGAATAAATAAAAAAATAGAGTTTCCTGTAATCCTCAACATGATTACCTTCGATATCGCGCTTATTGATATTAAGAATTGATAACCTGGACTGTAAAAACAATGCCGTAAAATCAGTATCCGTCAAATCCGCTTTTATCCCCTCAGAGAGTCTCATTTCAGAAAACAGATTAAACTCTCTAAAATGATTAGTGTAATTTATTTTTACAGGAGGGAGGGCTGCATTCTCATTGAGAGATATTCTGAAATTTAATATTTTTTTACCTGATTCAGCGCTGTATTTTAAGGCGGCTGTAGACATTCCGAATCCGCAATTTACCCGGTTTTCCCCTGTTATCAAAGATTTATCAAGATCACCCGAGACACCGGAACCGGTTAACACTTCATCCGGGGCAGTATCAAAACCTATAAGACATTTGCCGTTAACAGATATAAGCCCGTTATCTTTATCAACATCAATAGAAGTTACCCTGCCAAGAGTACTGTTATTATAAGGCCTTACTGCCGCGAGCAGGAAACCCGACCCGCCGCCTTTCCTGATATTGAGTTCCACAGAAAGAAGAGCTTCATCAACACTGCTTCTTGAACCGGCAATTTTTTCAGTAAAAGAAAAATTCTCAGTATCCCATACTAATACGATTTCACCGGTTGCAGTATTCCTGCGGATACTACTATTATCATGATCATATTGGGGCCTGTGAAGTTTCCCGCCATTAAAAACCCAGAATTCAACAGACCATTCTGCCGCAGAGGGGCCGGAAATCATTCCTGCACGATCAATTGTGATTTCACTGGATGATAAATAATTTGTAAAACACTGCCATTCACGATATGCAGTATTGAGTAAAATAGGATTCGGGCAGGCCCTGCATCTATCTGATGAAGGATTTGTAGTACATTCAAGCCATAAAGGCCAGTGAAAATTATTGAACTTTTCGAATAATACTCTGTTAGATAATCCTTCAGAGAGAAAGTCGACAATATTCCTCTCTTTGGAATCATCCACAATATCTTTTATACCGGCAGTTATTTCTTCAAAAAAACTGCCTTGTGTTTTCCTTTTTCTATCAATAAGCTTCAATTTGAATCACATGTCAGAGATTTTTAAGAAACTCCAGCGCTTCGTTTTCATTATTGAAAATATCAAACATGTCTGTCAATTCAACCACTTCAAATATTTTACGGACAGCACTATTCATGTTACAGAGAACAAGTTTGCGTTTTCTCTCCTTTAATATTCTCATTGTTGAAACGAAGATTCTAAGGCCGGAACTGCTCATATACTCTACATCTTTAANNACTTGTAGATTCAGTTGATATCAGCTTATTAATCTCCTTTTCAATATCAGCCGAGAGGTGAACATCAAGCCTTCCTTCCAGATAAATTATTATAGCATTCCCGTTCTTTTTTAAGTTAAGCTCCATTTTTTAATCCACCCTGTTAAATGTCTTTTTAATAGTATAAACAATAATCAAATAATAATCAATTAAAAAAATTTATTCCTTACCCTCTTTCGCGTCCTTCGCAGTTAAAATAAGCATAATTGTACTGACCAGGAATATTGCCGCAAAAATAAGCCCGATAATAACTATGAGTTTATGTGTATAATCACCCTGAAAAACCGATTCCTGAACAAGTGTGCCTCTGTCTTTTACAAACAAACCGTTTTTAATCAGTATAAAAGAAGAAATTAAAGGGAAAATTACGCCATTTATGTAAACTATCCCTCTATATTTAAGAGGATCAAAAAGAGGCATTATCATCAGAAAACCTGAAGTTATAAGCAAAACGGAAAACGAACGTACCATATAAAAAAGAGGCGCCACAAGTTCATGATCCCTCACAAGATCCAGCCAGTTTTCAGAAACGTTTTCCGCGAAGAGCTGCAGAACAAACATCGGTGTTAATAAAAAAGCAGCTCCCATTATGATATAAATAACACCAGTAAGAAGAACTGAAACCTGCAATGCATTAGTCTTTTTAGATCTCAAGAGACCCTCCGGTAATTTTCAGACTATTTTTATCAGCAGCAGCTGAGATGCTTTTAATGTTGAATTAAAAATCCTGTCAAATTTAAACTCAGTTTCTGAAACATCAAGTATTAAATTTCTCCCCTGTTCAAGATATTCCTCACCCGGAACTGAAAGCCGTTCCATTGAGCGTAAAGAAGCTGAATAATACTCATTATATACGCCGTCGGGTACTTTCAGCTTATCCCTGTTAACAAGCGACACTGAAAAGATATCATCAGCTTCCGTTCTGAAAAGATGGGCTGAACGCACGCCGGACCCCGGAAACCCTGATGTATAATCATACCCATTAATATTGACAGGCTGATATTCAGGTGAAGATGTGAGGCTTGCAGCCATAATTTTCCCCAGGGAACCTGTGCTCATAATACTGGTCACACCACCGGTTTCAAGTGAACATAAAGGCAGCGGGTGAAACATTTCAATTCTGCGGGATGAAGCAAGCTCATACGAATATTTAAGGAGTCTGTTATTGCTGAAAATGAATTTCTCAGGAAAAACTATATCAAGATTCTTTGCTGTCTGCTCTGGAGAAAAAAACCTTTTCATATTCTCTTTAAGTTCATCGCCATTATCAAAAAGAAGAAACAGCGAAATCAGAAAAAAAGTATATGATGATGAATAGAGATAATCGAACTTCTTTCTCCCTTTATCCAATTCGT
>DINC01000050.1 GCA_002425885.1 Spirochaetia bacterium UBA5550
CTAATAACCGGTTTATTAGAAAGCAAAAGTATTAACTTTACTGCTCCCGCAGGATACCTGTTGTGCCTTCAGTTTCTGAACCGGACACTATAAATCCTTGTGCGTTTTTTTTGGTATAATTTTTTTCGGAGTATTAAATGGATAATACAGAGAGGACTATTCTCCTTGTTGAGGATGAAGTTCTTATAGCAATGGCCGAAGAGCGGCAGCTTTCCGGTGCAGGCTATAATGTAATAACAGCATTCAGCGGTGAGGATGCCATAGAGATTGCTGTAAATAATGAAAACCGGATAGATATTATATTGATGGATATAGATCTCGGCCGGGGTATTGATGGGACACAGGCTGCGATGGAGATTTTGAAACACAGGGAGATCCCTGTACTGTTTCAATCCTCTCATACTGAAAAAGATATTGTCGAGAAAACTGAAAAGATAACTTCCTACGGATATGTAGTGAAACATTCCGGCATAACCATTCTTGATGCCTCAATTAAAATGGCATTCAAACTTCACAAAGCTTATAAAGAACTAAAAGAAAAGGAGGAGAGCCTTCTTATGAAGGAGAGGGCTATTGAGTCTTCAATTAACGCAATAGCCATATCAGATCCTGAAGGTGAAATAATATATGTAAACCCGTCTTTTCTGAAACTATGGGGATATGATAATATCAGCGAAGTAATCGGCATGAAAGCATCAATGCTGATGAAAAAAAGCGGCAAAAATGAAACGGCATGCGATAATCTTTTTACCGCCGGCGGAATGCAGGGGGAAATGATTGCGCTCAGGAAAGACAACACGGTTTTTGATGTTGAAACATCTGCAAGTGAAATTTTCAGTCAGCAGAATAAACATCTCGGATTAATTGCCGCGTTTCAGGATATTACTGAAAGAAAACTCGCCGAAGCCCGGATTAATGAAAGCAGAGAGAGTTATCGTGTTCTTGTTGAAAATATTGAAAGCATGGTCTGTGAAGTAGACTGCAATGGTTATTATACATATCTGAGCCCGGCTTATAAAAAGATTACCGGCTATTCTCCCGAAGAACTCCTGGGTAATCCGGTAACAGGACATATTCATCCTGATGACTTTAAACACTGGAGTATGATCTGCTGTTCCAATAAAAAACCGGATAATTCAATACGGGGTATATGGCGTTTCCAGATTAAAAATGGAGAATGGAGATGGCTTGATTGTTCTGTTACATATTTTGAGAGGACACCTGGAAATATCCGTGCTGTTATGATATCAACTGATATCACAGAGCGTATATATGAAGAAGAGAAGATGAAAGAGATAATCAGGCAGAATGAACTTTACCTGGTTGAACTTCGTGAACGTGTTGCAAACAATGCAGTCATAATAAACACTTTTGTTGATTTTCTGATGGGCCGATTCGCTAATGACGCATCTAAAAGAATTTTTATGCAGACAGAATCACGAATCCGGTTTTGTGTTTCAATTTATGAAAAGTTTCATACAATGCCCGGGCCTTCAGGTGTAAATCTATATAATTACATCCAGGATGTTCTTGATTCAATTACTATTATTACCAATGAGGTTAAAGAAAATATAATTATTTCTGAGAGAATGTCTGAGATCAGGCTTAATATAAAATGGGTGCTCCCATTGGGGCTTGTGCTTAATGAACTGATAAGTAACGCTGTAAAATATGCTTATTCCATAGATAGACAGGATAAGATAGAAATCAGCCACCTGTGTCATTCCGGGAAAATTACTCTCTGCGTCACTGACAGGGGGGGCGGCTTTACATGTTTTGAAAAAACTGATAAAGCGATCAACTTAGGTTTCAGCCTTGCTATGAAAGTGGCTGAAATGATCAACGGTGAAATTCAATTCAGTGATGACTCAGGTACCGGATGTTCATTCACTTTCTCTCCATAAATCTGTAAATAAATATCTTGACACTTTTCAGCGGCGGCCGGGTTAATCCATTATTATATTTATCAGGTAATAAACAACTCCGGCAAAAATTGATGAGAAATAATAAAAAAAATCACTCCAATCCTGTTGAATCCTTAAAAGAAAACAGATATATATCACGTCTGAGTTTTGAAACCGGTATAAAGCTCACAGGGCCTGAGCCTCTGGCTGAAATGGATTATACTGATGAATTGAGATGCAAGGACAGGGCTTTTTCTGCATACTGGTATGAAGCTGGCGGAACATGCACATCTGCTCCGGTGGTTGCATCTCCGCTCCCCCGCAATTACCGTACAACAACAAAAAGAAGAGTTCATAAAAAAGGCGCTGGTGTGATACTTTCATCTGATGAATCATCAATGAATGATAATCCATCTCTTCTTGAACCGGAATTCCACTCAGCAATATACTCGAGGCTGGGGACTCTTCTTAATGAAAAAATAAATACACGTATTGCCGGTGTGTTAAACTTCATTATACTGCGGGGAAATTATGATTCAGCTGCAGTTATTTTTAATGTCAGAGTTTTAAATGGTGAAACTGTTAACGCTCTGACAGTTATTGCGGAAAATCTGCGGGAATTCTCCGGTAAACTTGAATCTGCGTTTATTTACCACGACCCTGAAGGTTCAAAATATTATCTTAATACTTCGTCAGAGATCGATGGCCCCAGAGTAAAGAGGCTTTTCGGCAACAGAAATCTCAGCATAAAAGTTAATGATGTAATTTATACTTTTTCACCTGATGGTTTTTCGCAGGTGAATCTCTCCATCTGCCCGGAGATGCTTAATAATGCTGAAAGGCTTCTTAAACATGAAGGTAAAGGGAGACTTCTTGATCTGTATTGCGGTTACGGATTTTTCTCATGCTTTCTTTCATCCGGTTACGAAGAGATTACCGGTATAGATTACGGTGAATCAGCAATCGATTCCGCAAGGGAAAATATGAAGCGTGTCAAATCCAAATCAAAATGGGATTTCCATGCCAGAAGGATTGACCGGAAAACACTACCTGCACTTCTTGCACATGGCCGCTTCCCTGAATATCTGATTCTTGATCCGCCGAAAAACGGTACGGCACAGGGAGTTATAGAAACACTTGCTGCGCGAAATCCTGAACGTGTTCTTCATATTTTCTGCGGGCTTGAAACTATTCCATATGAGCTTGAAAAGTGGAAAAGAGGAGGGTACTCCCCGGTTGAATGCATCCCACTTGATATGTTCCCCGGTACTCCGGATTTAGAGGTTATGATACTGTTTAAAAGAACCGGGAAGAAGATGCCTCCATCATCAGGCGGCAGGAGTCAGTTTATTTAATCTTTAAATACCGTATCTTCATTAAAATCCGGGAGATAGTTTCTGTGGCTCTCCAGCTCCTGTATGAGAAGATTTTTAAAACCAAGAATGCGGGCATAGTCAACTACTCTTTCATATTCTTCCGGGAGAAGCGTGCGGTTCAGTTCAGGATAATCTCTATCATAATTATCGTCGCATGGATGAAACTGTGACATCAGAGATATGTAATTCCTCCGATCAACTGTTTCAAGAAAATCAAGAACCTGCATGGAGCTTTCCAGGTGGCCGGGGATTACCAGGTGGCGTATTGCAATTCCTTTAACCGCGACTCCGTTCCCGTCTAACTCCAGCATCCCTGTCTGATTATAAATTGCTTTTATTACCTCTTTGCCATGACTGTACATCGATGGAGCACCGGAAAATTTTTTCCCGGTTTTATCATCGCCATATTTAAAGTCAGGTAAATATATATCAATCAGGCCTTTCATGGATTCAATAGTTTCGATTGAATCATACCCGTGAGTATTATAAACAAATGGCAGAGTAAAACCGTTATCCTTCGCAGCGCGGATTGCATACATCAGGTGATGGGCATAAGGGGTGGGAGAAACGAAATTAATATTGGCAGCACCCATTGATTGAAGCTCTTTAAATATCTCAACAAGTCTTTTGGCTGAGACAGTTTCAACCCCGGCGGTACCTTTGTTTATATCCCAACGGCTTATCTGCCAGTTCTGGCAGTACCTGCACCTTAAAGTGCATCCCGCAAAAAAAATAGTGCCGGAACCATGTTCCCCTGTGAGAAAAGGCTCCTCCCCGCAGTGTAATCCGTAATGAGCTATATATATTTTATCATCGATGCCGCATTTGCCGGTTTTAATACTCCGGTCAGCTCCGCATCTGAAATTACACAGTTTGCAGTTCAATAATAACCCCGTAGTGATTCAATAATCCGGACATGAGAATTATTGAAATTATTACTTATTCATTTTAATAA
>DINC01000393.1 GCA_002425885.1 Spirochaetia bacterium UBA5550
TGGCTTCGTGAAATTAATTGACTAATTAGTTCCGTTAAAGAATCCTCACCATACTCCCCTTAACGCTTTTCCAGAAGCCCGCAGACTCTTCACTCATAATCTTTCCGAATTCAGCCGGTGTATATACCAGGATGTCTGTGGCAGGTACCATATCCTGTATATCAGAGAAGTCAAGGCCCCTTTCGAGAAAGGGTTTAGCTGTATCAGATACAAGGAGAAGATCTATATCGCTGAACCGGTTGAAATCAGGGGTATTAAAGCTCCCGAAAATATATGCCTCAACGACCCTCCCCTTAAGTTTATTTTTAAGAAGTTCTTTATACTCCTCCCTGGTCAGGCCTGAGAGGGGATCACGTTCTATCTTTACAAGGATACCTTTATTCATTGAAGTACTCTTTGACATGGAGCAGAATTTTTTCTGCTGAAGCTACAGCATCAGATGCCTGATCTTTTGCCCTGGCTGCTGACATATCCGCCCCTTTCAATATATTAAAAGATGCAACTCTCTATCCCAGTATAAACTTAAATCGATCATAATGTCAAGGAAAACAGTTCATTTTAATACTGCCATCTCCTGCTCAATATATACTCAATCAGCACTCAACAGGCACTCAAGATACAGAGATCTTCATTCAGCCGTTTTTCCTAATTCAACCCGGAATAAATAATTGACCTGCATCTTCGTTGAGTTTATAAATCCCGTATAAATAAACAAGGTTTAAAAGGAGAATACAATGAAACAGGCGGCTATCCCTCCACAAATTATCGAGGAGATTAAAAAAGCACAGAGAAATGAAATTACCGAACACCATATATACCTGCGGCTTGCATCTGTCATTAAGGACAGAAAAAACAGCGAGGTGCTGAGCAAAATCGGGAATGATGAGCTGAGGCATTATGAGCTGTGGAAAAAATTTACCGGGGTGGATGTGAAACCTTCAAAGTGGCAGATATTTAAATTCTTCTGGATTGCGAGGATTTTCGGCCTCACCTTCGGGATAAAGCTCATGGAAAACGGAGAGCAGGAGGCGCAGATTAACTATGCAGCAATTGCTGATTATGTAAAGGACGCGAAGCAGATTGCGAAGGATGAAGATGAGCATGAAAAGCAGCTTATCTCCCTTATCGAGGAGGAGAGGCTCGACTACGTGGGTTCAATTGTTCTTGGACTTAACGATGCCCTTGTTGAGCTTACCGGTGCCTTGGCGGGTCTTACTTTTGCTTTCCAGAACACAAAGCTCATTGCTCTTGCAGGGCTCATTACCGGTATTGCTGCTTCATTCTCCATGGCTGCCAGTGAGTATCTCTCACAGAAAGCGGAGGAGAGCGAAAATGCACTGAAGTCATCTATTTATACAGGGATGGCATATATAACAACCGTTATACTGCTTATCATGCCGTATCTTTTAATAAGCCATTTTATGCTCTGCCTCGCGGCAACTCTTTCAATTGCTTTAATGATAATTTTCTTTTTCAACTACTATATCTCTGTTGCAAAGGACCTTAATTTTAAGGAGAGATTCTTTGAAATGGCTTTTATAAGTTTAGGGGTTTCTGCAATTACTTTTCTGATAGGGGTGGTAATCAGGCAATTCCTTGGGATAGAAGTGTAAAAAATGCATATCGCAAAGGCGCGGAGACGCAAAGTTAAAAAAGAATAATATTTTACACGGATGAACACAGATGGACACGGATTATAATGGATTTCATTATCCACTCCCTTACCACATCTGTGCAAATCTGTGTTTATCTGTGTAAAAATCCTTAACCTCTCAATCCTTTCTTTGCGGCTTAGCGCCTTAGTGCGATAAAATCTTTACCCAAACAAATGTTGACATATATTACCCCTGCTGCTACACTCTCCTTATGGACTGCCGCAAGATTATACATATAGATATGGACGCCTTCTACGCTGCCATAGAGCAGAGGGACAACCCGGCACTGAAAGGTAAACCTGTGATTGTCGGGGGAGATCCTGACAGGCGTGGTGTTGTTTCAACATGCTCTTATGAAGCAAGAAAGTTCGGCGTACGATCAGCAATGCCGTCACGCACAGCAATGCGTCTCTGCCCTGATGCTGTTTTACTTTACCCGAGGTTTGAAGCTTATTCAAAAGCTTCGAAGCAGGTTATGTCGATCTTCGCTGAGTACACTGATCTCATTGAACCTCTCTCTCTCGATGAGGCTTTTCTCGATGTAACTGAAAATAAAAAGAACATCCCCTCTGCAACCGTTATCGCCATGGAGATTAAAAGAAAAATTTTTGAAACAACGGGGCTCACTGCATCTGCAGGGGTATCATACAACAAGTTCCTTGCCAAGACTGCTTCAGAGATCAACAAACCTGACGGCATTGCTGTAATAATCCCCTCCGAAGCTGAGGAGTTTCTTGAGAAACTCCCCATAGGTAAGTTTTTCGGTATAGGCAAAGTGAGTGAAAAGAAAATGATCTCCCTGGGGATAACCAGCGGCCTGGAACTGAAGGCAACTCCCCTTGACAAGCTTGTGAAACATTTCGGGAAAAACGGGAGGTTCTACTACGACATTGTGCGCGGTATTGACTGGAGACCGGTTGAGCCTCTTCGTGAGAGAAAATCCTACGGCAGGGAGATTACTAAAGATGAAGATATTCTTGATGTTGATCAGATCCACTCAATTCTCAGAGAGATTGCTGATGAACTGCAGGAATCACTTCAGCGGAAAAAAATTTCAGGTAAAACCATCACTCTCAAGATCAAATACCATGACTTCAGGCAGATAACAAGAAGCGCGACAATTGAAGAGTTCACCGATTCTGCGGATACTATTTATGAAAACATCATGAACCTCATCCGGTTTACCGAGGCCGGAGTAAAAAAAGTCCGCCTCCTTGGAATTTCCCTCTCCCACCTCAACACATCCTCCGAACACTGCGAAGAAGATGTACAACTAAAACTACCCTGCTGCTGAATTATGAGGCATCGCGCCAAGACGCGAAGACGCAAAGAAAACTAAATTTTTTTCAGTAATAATTCCTAAAAGAATTATAATCATAAAATTTTGTCATTCCGGTTTTGCTTCTTCAGTTCGTGCAAATACCGGAATCTCATAGATTAATGTTATGAGATTCCGGCATTCCGTTGTCACTTCAGCCGGTATGACTTAAAATTATACTAATAGCTTTGCTCTAATAACAATGTTTAGTAATAAACATTGTATTATGATAAACATCGCACAGGAAAATTAAATGGACTATACAAACAGCACAAGTCATATTCTCTTCTTTATAAACACTTTCATCAAATTCTTTTTTCTGCTGACACCATTCTTCGCACTCACCATGTTCCTCACAATGACCGAAGGGATGAGCAACCATAGCAGAAAAAAACTTTCTGTAAAAATTATAATCGCCGTATATATTTCATGCCTTATCCTTTTCATGTTCGGAGAGCAGATATTCAGCATCTTTGGAATAACAATAGATGCATTCAGAATCGGTGCCGGTACACTGCTTTTTCTCACCGCTGCCACGCTTGTGCAGGCAAAACAGGCGCCAAGCTCATTCAGCTTTGAAGATGACATTGCCGTTGTACCACTTGCCATCCCTGTAATAGTGGGCCCTGCAACAATTGGAGCAATCCTTGTTATGGGGGTTGAGATAGAGACATTCATGCTTAAAGTGATTGCACTCTCGGCCCTGTTCCTTGCAATCTTTTTCGTGGGGCTTATGCTCTATCTCTCCTCATATCTCGAACATGTGCTGAAGAAGAAGGGGATTATCATTATAAGCAAAATTACAGGGCTTATCCTTGCAGCTCTTGCTGCTCAGCTTGTGTTTACGGGGATAAAGAATTTTATGCGGGGGTAGTTTTCAATATTTTGACAGGTATACTTGCGTAATGACCAGTTGATTCATGACACAAAATCATCCGTCTACTGTTACAAGTGCCTCCGTCTACCATGACGGCACCACTTTCTAATGATCAATCCCCTCCGTCTATACTGCAAAAGCAATAGTCTACACGTACAAGTGCCTCAGTCTACCAGTACAACACCGCTTTCTAATGATCAATCCCGTCCGTCTACTGTTCCAAGAGCAATAGTTTACGTATACAAGTGCCTCCGTATCCCATTACAGCACCACTTTTTAATGAACGGCCCCCCAGTTTACTATTCCGGGAGCATTTGCCTGCATGTATAAGGGTTTCTGGTTCCATAACCGGCGTATCTGTCTAATGAATATTGGCATTTGTATCAGGAAACAGTATATCCGATTCAACTATTAATGGTAAATGCCTCGTGAAAAAAGCCGATATCCACTCGCTGTTACTTTGCTTCAGGAATATACTTATTTATATCTATCCCGTATGTTTCAAAAAGCTCATTTTTTGATACTTCAAATTCTATAAGAGAGGCGTTGTAAGCAACAAGGAGCTGAAGTTCCATCTCTTTGCACGAAACAAGCGCGTCAAGCGCATCTCTCACAGAAGATGCTGCAAAACGCCCCATTTTCAGATTTGACACCATGCTTCTATAATAAAGTTCAGCCTGTTTTCTTGCTTCTTTCGCTTCTGTGTAAAGCTGGTGATTTGTACCTATATTTTCAATCCTTGTTGTCACATCATCCCTGACATATCTCCTGGCTTTTTCCAGGTTCTGTTTAGACTGCTCAACGCCCCATGCAGCATTTCTTTCATCAGCTTTCAGCCCAGTATCATCAAGAGGGTATGTCATGCTTATTTTTGCCTCGTATGCCGGGTATTTCATCTCCTTTGTATTTGAATACGCATCACCCGCTGAATCGGTATTGTAATCCATGGATGAAACAGAGACTGATCCTTTAAGTGAAGGGAGCGCATTGTTTTCATTAATCCGGATGGAGAGCTTGGCATTTTCAAGAGCCCTTTCCGCGTTGAGATAATCGGCGCGTTTTGCGAAAGCCCGTTTCAGAGCCTCCTCATGGTTTATCACCGGAAGCTTATCAGAGAGGACAACCTTCTCCTGCATTGTGATCTTTCTGTCCATATTGATATCACGCAGCAGCTGTCTCATGGCATTCCTGTAATTCTGCTCCGCCTGTTTAACAGAGGCATTTGATGATGCCACAAGGGAGTTCCAGTAATTGATCTCGAACTTCTCACTCAGCCCGATGTTAACCTTCTCGGACACAATCCTCCTTACCCTCTTTGTCTCCGCAAGCATCATTCTTGAATTATCAAGCCGGTTCTGTGCTATAACAACCTTCCAGTAATCAACTATAACTCCAAAAGTTACAAGCGATATGCTGTATATATAAGCATCCCGCTGCATCTTTGCGGCGTTGTCCAGTATCTTCACCTGTTTCCTGTCATTGTAGCCGAAAGCATTCTTCAGCAGTTCCTGTTCAATAGAGGCAAAAACCGCAGGATTAGTGATATCATACTCCTGACCCATACCGGAGTCGAGTTTTGTTTTAGTCCGCCCTATACCGGCTGCAACAGTTGTACCTGTTGAAAAGCTCCTGGCAACAGATGTGGAAACGCTGACTGAATCATTCTGCTTTCCATTCTCTGAATATAAAAATTCAGGATATTTTGCGGAAGATACCCCGGCTTCAGCGTTTAAATACAGGGAATATTTCGAGTCAAACTTCATCCGGTCTGTATCGGACATGGCAGCATTATATCTTACGATGTTGATATCAGGATTAAGCTCAATGGATTTTTCAATAATCTCCGCCAATGTATAACGCTGCCCGTCTATTATCACTGCGGATTCATCTGATATTTCAACTGTTATATTCGATTCATTAATCCTGCTGCTGTCGCCGTTTCCCTGCACTACGATTGAATCGATCTCTTTCGGTTTAGCCGGTTCATTCTCCCTGGCATTCATTGATGTCCCTGAAACAACAAGCCCTATCATTGCATATATTATAATACTTCTTTTCACAATTTGCTCCGTTTATAAAATTTAGTTCATAGTGATCAACATACTTAATCTTTACGCTTTTTCGAGCGTGGCGGCTGCGTCACCGGAATCAGCTCCGTTTCTGCCTGCATTATCTTCGGCTGATAGATTGTCCCGCTCATTTTAAAACCGAAAATTGATAACTTGGCAGCAGCAAAGCCCTTAATATCCTCCGCAACATAATAGAAGCACGGGATAAGTACCAGTGTGATAAAAGTAGCGAACATCAGCCCGTATCCAAATGCGAGGGCAAGTGGTGATACAAGGTAATCCTTCCCTCCAAATCCATACATTACCGGAAGGAGTTCCAATATCATTGATCCTGCAGTAAGTATGATAGGCCGGAGCCTCACAACGCCCCCTTCAATAAGTGCCTCATTCAGGTTCATACCCTGGTCCCTGAACTTGTTAATAAACTGAACAAGGACAAGCGTGTTGCTTACAATGATACCTGCAAGACTGAAGAGTCCCAGAGTACTCATAAATGACAGAGGTTGCCCATGAGTGAATAACGCGAAGATAACACCCACAAGTGCAAATGGTATTGCTATCATAATAACCACAGGCATTATAAGAGACTTCATATACACCGTAAGCACAACAAAGATAAATATCAGCGCAGCGAAAAAGAGAGTTCCCAGTTCACTCATGGATTCGTTGGTATCCTCCTGCTCACCGCCGTACCTGATAATATATCCAGGATAGCGCTTCTCTATATCGGCAAATTTATTTTCAAGGATTTTTGTAACATCAACAGGAGTAATAATTTTTGTATCTACATCAGCCTGTACCTGCACAAGTCTCTTGAAGTTGAGTCTGTTAATCTGTGAATACCCCTTGTCAATCTTAACATTGCTTACAGAATCCAGTGGAATAAGGCCTCCTGTCATATTGGCAATCTTAACGTCGCGAAGGCCTGACATCTTTTCACGTGCGGTCTCCTCGAACCTCACGCGTACACCAACCTCTTCCTCGTTCTGGTTAACTTTAGTTGCCACAGCCCCGGTAAAAGAGGCATTTATTGCCGATGCTATATCATAAGCTGAAACTCCGGTCCACGCAGCCATCCTTTCATTTACTGTGTACTGGTATTCAGTCTTACCGCTTTCGAGATCTATTGTTATATCCCTTACACCTTTAACTTCAGCAAGGTAAGCTGTATATTCAGCAGCAATCTTATTGATGACCTCAAAGTCCTCACCCTGTATCTCAACGTTTACAGGTTTTCCCACTGGTGGACCGTCAAACACGTTATCAACCTTTATGTTGAGATATTTTGAGATAATCCCTTTATCCTGGGCTTCTGTAATCCTTTTTCTCAGATCCTGGTTAATCACATCCGCGATTCTATTTCTCTCTTTTTCAGGGACAAGATATATTTCGAACGTACTCTTGTATGTCGCCTTACCGGGTTTTGGGTCAATAATTTCAGTATACTCCTCACCAACATAGAGGTGAAGAGCCTTAAACTCTTTCGCGGGAACTGATTCAAGAATAAGCTTTTCGAACTTCTTCATCTCGTAAAGATTTGATTCAAGGTTGATTTCAAATGGAAGTTTAACACTGATCCGGATCTGTTCCTCACCGCCCCCTGTAACAAACTTGAAACCGATCTTGGGTACGAGAGAGAGTGAAACAACAAAGAGTACCAGCAATATCCCTATGGTTACATACCTGTGTTTCAGCGCAGCAGTTACCATTTTCTTATACAAATTCTGTACCTGCCCGAAAAGACCCTCATCAATATTTTCATCTTCTTTCTGAATATTTTTAAGTGACCTGTCTATTTTATTGCCGAAAAATTTTGACAATAACTTCTGTGGCAGTGTCTCATCCCTTTTATCCTTCCCTTTCTTATGAGATTCGCTGAGGAACATATTCAGAAACATCGGAAGGATAAACATAGCTATTATCCATGACGCAATTAGCGTAATAATGATCACTGTAGGTATGGCTTTAACAAATTTTCCGATCATCCCCGATACAAGGAGAAGAGGCATGAATGCAGCGACAATACATATCAGTGTGACAGTAACAGACATAAAGACTTCCGAGACACCTGTTTCAACAGCTTCTCTCCTCTTCATACCGTGTTCCATATACCTGTGGCTGTTTTCAGCAATAACTATACTGAAATCCACCATCATCCCCAGAACCATGATCATACCAAAAAGACTTACTATATTAATCGTTATCCCCATGTACCACATGGCCGTGAAAGTGACCATAAATGTTACCGGTATACCGGCAAGAACAAGCATTGACATCCGGCGTCCAAGAAGGAGAAACATGAATAATCCCAGCACAACAAAACCTAAAGCCGCCTCATGTACCACTGAAGCTATCCTGCTGCTGGTCCTCTCGCTCTGATCATTAAAGAAAGATATATCAACATCCTCATAACCGGATAGAGAATATCCTGCAACTATCTTCTTCATCCTGTCAGAAAGTTCAATTTCATCAGCACTCCTTTTTTTCCAGAGTTTGAAAATAACAGCCTGTTTACCGTTAAACCTCTGATGAACATCTGCCTCTTCGTATGTATCTGTAATCTTTGCTATATCACCAATGCGTAATGCGTATCCTGTATCATTACCCCTGATTACAGTATTTCGTATTTCTTCAGCATTTTTAAATTGTCCCTTTGTCCTGAGTACAAACTCTTTTTTCCCTATTCTGAGAGCTCCACCCGGGAAGTCGATATTCCTCATCTTCAAAGCGCTGACTATTGAGTTCATCCCGATCCTGTATTTCTCAAGCGCATTAGGATCAACCTCGACAAGATACTCTCTGTCATAGTACCCTAGCTTATCCACTTCCGCAATTCCATCAATATCATAGAAAAAATTTTCCGATTTGTTCGCAAACTCCCTGAGTTTTGAATACGGCACATTGTCATCTTTTCCTGTAAATGCCACGCTTACAAGTTCTGTATTGTCAAAAGTAACCTCAGCCACGAGTGGTTTCTGCGCTGCTGATGGAAGATTTGATACCTGCTCCACTGCATCCTTGATATCCTGAACGACCTTTTTCTTATCCGATGCTTTATCCTCGATAAAAACAACAATAAGAGAAACATTTTCGACGTTGTACGCACGCACCTTGTCAAGATTGCTTATGCTGCGAAGTTTTTTCTCTATGGGGATAGAGATAAGCTCCTCGGCATCAGAAGGTGACGCGCCGGGATATACTGTTGTAATGGTAACCATATCGAATTTTATGTCAGGGACTGACTCCCTGTTGATTCCGGAGAAAGTGGTTATGCCTGCCAGAATTATTATTGCTACAACAAGATTGATCAGAAGTTTCTGGTCAAGGAGATAGCTTATAAGTTTTTTCATATTTCCTCTTTATGATTTTTTACTTTTCCGCTTTGACTCAGCTGGTTTATTAAAAAAGATGCTGTTAAGAACAAGATCAATGATGCTCTTTCTTCTCTGTTCAAGAAAATCCCTTTCATCCTTAACTTCAATATCAAGAGAATCTGTGATTAATTGTGAAAAAAAGTGTATAATAACCATACCTATAATGTTGATCATCAGATGATCAGTATCAATATTGCGGATAAACTTTTCGGCCTTCCCTCTTTCTATGACTTTTCTCAGTCCGGCTGTCGGGGTTTTGTCACCATGATTACTCTTAAAATACTTTATAGCAACCGGTATCTCCTCAGCACCGCTACTCATTGCATCGACCATTATCTTTGTATAGTACTGGTTATCACTGAAGAAAGTTATCTGTGCGGATATAAAATTCTCAAGAACCCTGATGTATTCATTTCTATTAATTTCCTCTCCATCAACTACATCAGAAATTGAAAAAGATGCTTTATTAAAAACTGTCTTAAGCACTTCGAGATAAAGTTCATCCTTGCTGTGAAAAATATAATATATCATTGCTTTATTGATATGAGCCAGTGCTGCTATATCCTCCATGCGAGCACCGTATCTTCCTTTCCTTGCAAAGACCGGTATGGCTGCATCAAGTATTCTTTCTCTGCTTGTCATATATACCTCCTCCGTATAATCATCAGGTTTAATTAAAATATTTAACCATCTGATTTAACATTTACGTTAACAAGAAAAGAAAAAAGAGG
>DINC01000392.1:0-192 GCA_002425885.1 Spirochaetia bacterium UBA5550
ACAATGAAACCGGCATATTTAAGAATTAGTTTTTTCATATACCATAAACCTCTTGTTATACGATTTATATTACTTTAAACAAAAGAAAACTTTCTTTAGGATTAATAAAATGTCCTTAACCATTCCTCAAAAACGATTATACTGAACAGTATCTTATAATTATCAGCACGCCTGGCCCTGTGAGAATCAAGA
>DINC01000392.1:314-2631 GCA_002425885.1 Spirochaetia bacterium UBA5550
TATATAGTCATTAAATTTTCCATCAACAGAATTCTGGAACCATTCATCAACAACATTGGTACCGAATGCCCGTTTTTTCCTGTTAATGATTTCTTCAGGTAGATAATTCCTGCAGACCTCTTTATGCAGAAATTTTTGTTTACCCCATCTTATTTTATATGACGAAGGGAGTTTTTCAACATATTCAACAATTTCTTTGTCAAGATATGGAACTCTAAGTTCAAGGCTGTGTGCCATCGAAAGCTTATCAGCATACATTAATAACTCATCCGGAAGGGAATATCGTATCTCGATAAACTGTAAGCCTCCGAGTTCATCTGTGTTTTCCATGAGATCGGTCAGTTCAATCCAGCATCCCAGTGCTTTATTACCGGTGTGTTCATCAATAAGTCCATCAATAAAAAGGCTATTGATTATCTCGCCGGAATTAATTGAAAAAACATTCTGGTATCGCTGCATCCTGTCAGGAATATCAAGAGAATAGACTCCCCGCTTAAGAGTCTCGGATCTTGGCAGACTATTAATCACAGTTTTAGCCGGATATCTCAGTACTGAAGGTATTTTTCTCCAATAAGCACCGTACCTCACGCCAAGATGTCGCTTATATCCTCCAAACAGTTCATCGGGCCCCTGGCCGACAAGTGCGACTTTTACATCTTCCCTTGCGCGCTGACAGACATAAAACATCGGGATTATCGAAGCAGAGGCAATTGGTTCTTCAAGCGCGGAGATTATTGTCTGAAAGTTATCCTCAAATATTTTTTTACTAATATTAATCTGGTAATTGGGACTCTTTAAAATGCGTGCAGTTTCGGCTGCATCGGATAATTCATCATCAGGGTAATCTTTTCCATATCCCACGGTAAATGTCTTCCATGATTCACCAGACTCTTTCATCAAAGCTAAGAGCAATGCCGAATCGACTCCGCCGCTGAGAAGCAATCCGACAGGCACATCACTGAGCAGGTGACGTTTCATGGATTTTTTATACAAAGCAAGCAATTCCTCTCTTGCATCATCAATTCCAGGAATGTGCTCGAATGGCGCCGGCTTATAGTTCCACCATCTGTGTATTTTATAACCCCCGTTTTCAACAATCATACATGTTCCAGGGGCAAGCTTGTATATATCTTTAAAAATTGTATATGGTGATGGTGTATATCTGTATCGTAAAAACATATATAGTGATTCGGTGTCGACTTCCGGTTTTTCTTTACTTATAGATGTTATTGTTCTGATTTCAGATCCAAAAGTAAGCATTTCATTGTCAACATGATAATATACAATCTTGATCCCCATCCTGTCTCTGGAAATGATAAGCCGTTTTTTTACATTGTCCCATATAGCAACGCCGAACATCCCGTTAAGATGATTAAAAACATCAACGCCCCACTGTTTGTATCCATAAATTATTACTTCCGTATCTGACCTGGTCTGAAACCTGTGACCGTAGGATTCAAGCTCCTTTTTTAAATCCGGGTAATTATAGATTTCACCGTTGAATACTATCCAGACATTCTGCTCAAGATCGGACATGGGTTGATGCCCGCCTGAAAGGTCAATGATCGAAAGGCGCCTGAAGCCGAATCCCAGAGATTGATTAAAATAATATCCTTCATCATCAGGTCCGCGATGGATTATTGATGATGTCATTTTTTTAATCATTTCTTTATTGACAGGCTGGTTGTTTTTATAATTAAATTGTCCGCAGATGCCGCACATTCAAGACCTCTTTAAAAAATTTAATCTCTGAAGCTGTTCTTTTCTGAGGAATGTGATTATATCGTCAGGTAGTATAATTTTTTCTTTTTTAACATAACAATGGAAAAAGCCATATAATTCGCTAATAGACCCGGCTACATAAGGCCAGTCAGTTATCCTATACAGGCTGCGTATAATCTGAAACAGGGGGTGGTACCCTAAATGGTAAAACCTTACCCCTCTGTTATACTTCGCTTTAAATATATTGCCGCTTTTATGCCCAACATAACCATAATGCATTACATGCATATCCGGGAAAGTTTTTACCTCCCATGATTTCATCCTCGCAACGATTTCCATTACAGCATCCTCACCGCCGTGAGGTAGTGGGATAAAATCACCAAGTTGTTCAAAGCAATTATAACTGAAAAACTGAACAGCCCCTGCTACGCTGTTTAAGCTGATTTTCTGTTTAAATATCTTATTATTAAAAATTTCACAAATAATTCCTCCGGCTATACCGAGATGGTTGTTTTTTTTGAACCTGTTCATGAGTTCTTCAAAGTAATCGTGGTTGAATGAAATATCTGCATCAAGTATTCCGATAAAATCATAT
>DINC01000391.1:0-165 GCA_002425885.1 Spirochaetia bacterium UBA5550
GACCGAAGTAGAGCTGGAGGCTAATCTGATATTTCAATAAAAGATGACTCAAACGGAAACATCAATAATATTATAATTGCAAAACAGCAAGTCAAGATGTTTCCATGATTGTTTACTATAGCAGTTAACGGATTATTTAGTCACTGTCATTTCGAACATATGTGA
>DINC01000391.1:240-9151 GCA_002425885.1 Spirochaetia bacterium UBA5550
CTGCCGCTTCTTCGAAATGACAGATTCACACAATTTCAATCGTTGACTGCTATAAATCAATCTTTAAACACTATACAACATATAAAAACAGGAACACATAAATGAAAACAAAAATCTTAACTGTACTTTTCGCCGCACTCCTCACCTCCTGTACAACAACAGGGACAAAGGGGACACCGGATAAGATAGATTTCAGTCTTTACCAGGGTACATGGTTTGAGATTGCGAGGCTCCCCAACAACTTTGAAGAGGGTCTTAAATGCATAACCGCAACCTACAGTTACAACGAAGATGGGATGATACTCCTGACCAATAAAGGTGTGAATAAACATAATCCAGATGATATAAAGACTCTGACTGCCAGGGCATGGGTACCTGATCCGGAGCATCCCGAAAACCTTAAGGTCCAGTTTGTATGGCCGGTTGTGACAGATTACCTTCTTGTGCATATCAACCGCGATAAAGGTTATGCCATTATAGGTACACCATCCCGCAAGCTCCTATGGTTCTTAAGCAGGAGTGAATCAATACCTGAAACGGATATGGAGGAGCTTAAAAGAATTGCATCAAAGAATGAATACAATACAGAGAGGCTTGTTTATGTTGAGCATGGCTGCGGTAAATAGATTCAGCCATGATTGTTATCCGGATATTTCCAGCTGATATCAGAGAGGGTGAATGAAGATACTTGTCACAGGAGCAACAGGTTATATAGGCAGACGGCTGCTTATGAGCCTGCTGAACTCTGAAAAAAAAATCTCCATACGGCTTCTTGTATCGGACAGCAGACAGGTGAGCCCCGATATAGCAGATAAAGTTGAAATTATTGAAGGAAACACCTTTAACAGCGAAGCACTTCAAAAATCACTAAAGGGGATCCACACTGCATATTACCTTATACACTCCATGAGCTCTTCAAAAGGTGACTTCGAGGATCTTGACCGTAAAAGCGCGACAGCCTTTATCAATGAAGCAATTGCCGCAGGAGTGAAGAGAGTAATCTACCTCGGAGGACTGGGGGAGAGAGATTCAGCAAGCCGGCACCTGGCAAGCAGGCAGGAGACCGGTGAGATACTCTCCTCATATCCTGACAAAATCGAAACAATCTGGTTCAGGGCGGCAATTATAATAGGTGCAGGGGGGGCAAGCTTTGAGATAATCAGAAACCTTGTGGAGAAAATCCCTGTGATGATTGCCCCGGCATGGGTGAATACGCTTACGCAGCCCGTTGCTGTTGATGATGTTATACTATATCTTAAAGCTGCATTAAAACTGAAAAAAACAGGGAGCAGAATTATAGACATAGGGGGGGAGAGGATGAGTTTTCTGCAGATGCTTAAAAAGGCCGCTGAAGTATCAGGATTAAAAAGATTCATCATACCGGTCCCGTTCTTTTCACCGAAACTCTCCTCCTACTGGCTGATACTGCTCACACCTGTGCCGTTTAAACTGGCATCAGCCCTGGTCGCGGGCCTTAAAAGTGAATCAATTGTGAAAAACAGCAACGCAGCAGCGCTCTTCCCGGAGATAAAGCCGATTCAATACGAAGAGTCGCTAAGGAGGGCCCTGGCTGAAGAGGAGCATGAGATCCTGAGCAGCTGGCGGGACGGCAGCGGAGCCTGGTTCAATTCAGGTAAAAAAGCCGGAGAACTGGCAAAAGCCACACTGAGGATATCCTCAAACCGCTCCATCGAAGGGATAGACCGCAAAAAAATATGGGAATCTGTTACATCAATGGGTGGTGAAAATGGATGGCTCAGCATGAATACACTCTGGAGAATAAGGGGGCAAGTTGATAAAATTACCGGAGGCCCAGGGATCAATCGCGGGAGAAGATCATCCAGGACACTCCGCATAGGTGACTCGCTGGACTTCTGGAAAGTAGTGGATATTATACCCGGCAGGCGTCTGCTGCTCATTTCGCAGATGAAGCTCCCTGGTAAAGGGTGGCTTGAATTCATACTGGGCAGTTCACTGATAATAACAGCTCACTTTATACCATCGGGGCTTTACGGGCGACTTTACTGGTTTCTGCTTTACCCTTTTCATCTGCTGATATTCAGAATTATGACATCAAAGATAGTGAAAACAGGGAGTAAGCATGAGGTCTGAAAAAAAATTCTGGGGGCTGCTCCTCCTGGTGTCAGCGCTGTTTATCATACTGCTGACACTGTTTCTCATGAATATAATCTATCCGTTCCATGTACAGCAGATGAAGAGCAGAGCCAGGGAAACAGTGAGCCACCTCCGCTTTGTACTCCCTCACCTGACACCTGTTACACGGCAGGAGTACCTCGAAACAATATCACGCAACACAGAGGAACTGAGTTATCTCCTCCTTATGGATATTCATGGAGATGCAGTTGCGCACAGCAACCCCACAAGAATCGGGATGAATTTTGACGAGCCGGGATTCAGAAAGTGCCTTGCAACAGGAGAGCGTTTTGAACAGATATATCTCCGGGACCCGGATAACCCTGCATCACGATACCACAATGAAAAGACAATAGATATACTTGAACCGTACTACTCACTTAACGGAAAAATTGAAGGCGCTGTTAACGTGGGCATATCTATGAAGATTATTGAAAACGCACGCAGAAATTATATCATAGTATCAATAGCAGGTACACTTATCTGGATACTATTTATATCGGGGTTCGCGCTAATACATACACGGACAATGGTCATGAAGAGGAGAGCAGAGCAGGCCCTGATAGAAAGCGAAGAGAAGTACAGGTTCCTGGTGGAGAACTCTCACGACATAGCCTACACAATAGATACATCCGGAATTATTACATTTATAGGCTCACAGATAAAACGGTACGGATTTAATCCCGATAAACTGATACACAACAGCATAACAGCAGTTATTCATGAAAAAGATTTAACAGCAGTTCAGAAGATACTGCAGGAATCGATAAACCATGAAAAGGCGAGGGACGTTATCTTCAGAATAAAACATACGGGAGATAGCGATTACTGGTTTGAGGCAAAGGGGAGCCTCATACGCGACCAGGAGGGTAAACTTTCCGGCTTTTCAGGCATTATGCGGGATATAACAGAAAGGAGAGAACTCGAGGTGCAGCTCCGCCAGTCACAGAAGATGGATGTAATTGGACAGCTTGCAGGGGGTATTGCCCATGACTTCAATAACATGTTAGGGGGAATTATCGGCAGCGCCGAACTCCTCGCAATAAAAACAGAGGATAACCCCTCACTGAAAAAATATGCTGATATAATACTCAAAGGTGCGGAGAGGGCCTCTGACCTGACCAGGAACCTCCTTGCCTACTCCCGCAAGGCGAAGTTTATCACAAAACTCACCGATGTCCATGAGCCTATACAGGAGGCTGTTGCACTGCTTGAAAGGACAATAGACAGGCGCATAACAATTAAGACAGAGCTCAACGCGTCACCATCGCAAATTACAGGTGACCCCACCCTGCTTCAGAATGCAGTGATGAACCTTGGAATTAACGCAAGGGATGCTATGCCTGATGGCGGAACCATACTCTTCAAAACTGAAAACACAATTCTCGATGAACATTACTGCTCAACACACCCCGGACTTGCACCGGGGGAATACATAGAAATTGAGGTATCAGATACCGGTGCAGGTATACCGGGAGAAATAATAAACAGAATATTTGACCCCTTTTTCACCACAAAAAAATTCGGCCAGGGCACAGGGCTGGGGCTTGCGGCAGTATACGGAACAGTTAAGGAACACAGGGGAGATATTAATGTATACAGTGAGAGCGGGCTTGGAACAGTATTCAAGATATTTCTCCCCCTTGACAGTACACCGGGAGATTATATCGCGCCAGCATCAGAGCAGCCGGAAACAGGTACAGGGCGGATTCTGCTGATAGACGATGAAGCCATAATCAGAAACATCGCACTCGCACAGCTGACACACCTTGGTTACGAAGTTCTCCTTGCAGAGGACGGGGAATCGGGGATTGATATATTTACACGGGAGCGCGATCACATATCACTCGTTATACTGGATCTTGTAATGCCCAAGATAAGCGGACAGGAGACATTGCGGAGGCTCCTTGCAATAGATCCCGGTATAAAAGTTCTTATTTCATCAGGCTTTAATTACCACGAAGGGGAGAATGAACTCTCCGGACTCGGAGCAGCGGGATTTATACAGAAACCCTTCCAGCTTTTAAAACTGAGCAGAACTGTTGCACAGGTGCTGAAGCAATAGTTTTTGGATGTCATTCCAAACCCATCCCTGGCTCCAGCCCCCATACCCTGGTAACTACAATAATCAGCACGCCACTGAATTCTTTATAACACCATATATTTGCAGTACTGAACCACTCATCAGCCCCCGCACCCCCGTAGGGGGCAAAGATTATATATCTGAACTGATACACATATCCTGCCTTCCATTTAAAACGCCTTGCCCCCGCCGGGGGTGCGGGGGCTGTTAAGTACCTGAAACGCAGAGTATAGATAAATAAAATATGCTGATTCTATTCCAGCACTCTATTCATCCCCGCAACAGCAATTCTGAATCCAGCGTTCACTTGTATACCGGCAAGCGGATCCGACATCCACTCCTCTTTGATAAAGGAGTAGTGATACCCCGCGTCAAAAAACAGCGCCACCCTCTGTGAAAGGGTGTACTGCACACCGGCATTTAAAAAGAGAAAAGGAGCTGTTGCTGAATTGGACATGGTCTTTGAATAATCGGTAAAAGGGCCGTAGCGCGCAGGCTCTTCTTTGCGTAAGTACCCTGCCCCGCCGCCGCCGGAAACTTTAATACTGAGGGGGAGAGCATGGAGGGGGTGGAGATATTCCACTCCAGCTGCCACAGGAACATAGCTCCTTGAAATCTCCTCCTTCCCGCCGCCGTTCTCCGTACCTCCAAGATAATAAGCGGATATTAGAGGATGGATGTTTTCCTGAATATAAAGCCACTCCAGATCGAAAGAGAAGATCATCCCCCCGCCGTAAAGTGAACCTTCATCACCTGCATTAAGATATGACCCGGAGATACTTAAATCAGCAGAGGAATAGAGCGGTGAAGCCGCAGTTATGCAGAGCAGCGCAACTGCCACAGCTAAGTTTATTCTTATTAGAGATAATTTCGTTTTCATAGATGTAATATAAGGATTCAGGTATCGGGGTAAATTCTTTTTTTGAGGAAGGAGGAAAATTCCGGTAAAAAACTTACAGGACAGCAATACAGATATCTTTATTTTCCTCTTATTTTTTTTGAAAAATTCATTGCTTTCGCAGAGAGTTCATCAATTGACATTTCTTCAAACAGATCCCTGCGCCACTCCGTATAATCGAAATCATCTCTTTTTATTAAAGCAATAAACCTTTCTGCTTCAACAGGGCCAAGTTTTTCAAATAATGCCCTGAAACCATCCCTTTTTATAACAGTATCTGCTCTCATACTCTATGCTCCATTGTTAATTATTATAATAAAATCTACTCATCAGATAATGCAGAATAAAAACCCTCTATTGATCATACACCCGCAGTACTACAGCAATCATCAGCCCCCGCACCCCGCACCCGTAGGGGGCAAAGATTATATATCTGAACTGATACACATATCCTTATCCTTCCATTTAAAAAGCCTTGCCCCCTCCGGGGGTGCGGGGGCTGATAAGTACCGGAAGCATAGTATCTGTTGCTGCCCGGGATGAATATTGATGTGGCAATGACGTGAAAAAATGCCTCAAATGCGACATAAACCCCAAATTATCGGAAGTTGCTACACACTTCTTTAGAATTTATTTGATATTAATTGCTCAATTTTAAAAAAAAATTTGACATTTTTAACCCGCGCAGGCTTTTATTAAATATTAAAGCTCCATATAGGTAACAGTTATGAACACGATAATCCGTCAGAGGAACAGGAAAGAACCGGGCATTAACTACAGCAAAATAGAGAAACAGAGCTTTAATGAGAAGATGCATGTTCTTCTGGACCTCTTTATTGTTGCCGGAGCGTTTATATCTGCTTACTGGATCAAAAGATCCCTCCTCCCGGGGAGCCTGGGTGGACTCAGCACATTACCTAATTATTACCTCATGCTGGCCCAGGTATCTGTTACATGGCTTATAGCTGAGAAGATTTTCACACCGAACAGAAATTTCTACAGGCAGACAGTTTTTTCAATCATAAAAGACCTGGTTAAGATGATCGTAGCTGTAGCTGTGCTCCTTATGGTTACAGACTTCATGTTTAAAATAGACACAAGCCGTTTACTCCTTTTTCTCTTTTCAGGGCTTGCTTTCACATTCCTCTTCACAAGCAAAAGTGCAATTCTCTACATGTACAGAAAGCACTTTGAGAAGGATTCCAACAGGATGAATGTTCTCATAATAGGCACAAAGGGGAGAGCTAAACAGGTAATAGAGCATATCAATAAAAACAAAAAGCATTATAAAATTATCGGCTGCCTTGATACAGACAGTGAACTCACAGGTTCAGAGGTAATAAAAGATATTAAAAATATCGGTACAATTGAAGATATAAAAACCATTACACTGCACAATACAGTTGATGAAGTGATATTCGCAATGCCCCTTAAAAAGATTGAGGGTGTGGATATTTACATACTCCTCCTTGAGATGCTTGGCATACATGTAAGGATTATCCCTGACTGGTATATCAATTCAACAGCGTTTCAGCCCGGTATTTCAACAGTATCTTATGACGACTTCAGGGGCTTCCCTACAATGCTCCTTTCAGCCAATAACCATAACCAGGTAAACAGACTGTTTAAAAATGTTATAGATATATCAGCAGCAGCAGTGCTCCTTACACTCCTTATGCCATTCTTTGCAATCACAGCGCTCCTTATAAAAATATTCTCACCCCATGGCCCTGTATTCTTTAAACAGGAGAGAATGGGGCTTAGCGGCAGAAAGTTTTCAATCTGCAAATTCAGGACAATGGTACCTGACGCAGAGGACAGGCTTGCGGAGCTTAAACTGATGAATGAGGCAGACGGCCCTGCTTTTAAAATCTCGAATGACCCCCGAATTATTCCGTACATCGGGAAGTTTCTCCGCAAAACAAGTTTAGACGAGCTGCCGCAGCTTATAAATGTACTGCGCGGAGAGATGAGCCTTGTTGGGCCGCGCCCGCCGCTCCCGGCAGAGGTGGAACAGTATGACCTCTGGCAGAGGAGAAGGCTTTCAATGAAGCCGGGGCTCACATGTATCTGGCAGATAAAACCAAACCGGAATGATCTCTCATTCAATGAATGGATGAGCCTTGATCTGAACTACATAGACAACTGGTCCCTGGGGCTGGACTTCTCAATACTTGCGCGCACAGCCCTTGTAGTTCTGGGGGCACAGGGGAGATAACACAATGCAGCTCCGCTTTATTATACCCTTTCTCATTGCAACACTCCTCCTGACGTCATGCACAGGCCGGTATATCGGCGAATATGACGGAGGGAGGATGCACGGCAAAGGCTACCTGATATACAGCAACGGTAACAAATACTGGGGACAGTTCAGCCATGACAAGCGTCATGGCTACGGTGTTTTTATATTAGGCAAGGGATCTAAATGGGCAGGGAACAAATACGCCGGACAATGGAAAGATGACATGCGCCACGGTGACGGTACATACACCTTTGCTGATGGTACGGAATACACGGGTAAATGGGAGTTCAACGTGATGCACGGCCCGGGTACAATGAAGTATTACAATGGTGCGGTTTTTGCCGGGGAGTGGCGTAACGGATGGAAGTATAAAGGGAAATATACCTTAGGGAAAGATACCCAGTGGGCCGGGAACAGTTATGACGGTGAATGGAAGAACGACAAGATGCACGGCTTTGGTGTTTATAAATATTCCAACGGCAACCTCTACACCGGCCAGTGGAAAGATGACAGGATGAACGGCACAGGTACCCTGAAATACGCCAATGGCGATGTGTACACAGGGGAGTGGAAGAATGACAAAATGGAAGGTGATGGCGCCTATACATACAAAAACGGCAGAAAGTATATAGGCCAGTGGCGCAATGATGATATGAACGGTACCGGAACCATGACCTGGCCCAATGGCGACAGGTACACAGGTGAATGGAAAGAGGGCCTTATGCATGGCAAAGGTGAATTCGCAAGCGCAAAGGGTAAAAGCGAAACAGGGACATGGGACAACGGGGTTCGGGTTGATTCAATCCTTATTGCAAAAGACAGCGACTCGAAAAAATTAGATGACGGGATTCATGAATTCAAATTTGAAAACGGCGATGTTTATAAAGGTCAGTGGAGAGACGGCAGAATGCACGGCACAGGTGTAATGATATACGCCTCCAGTGACACCTATACAGGGGAATGGAGAAAAGGGAAAAAGAACGGAAACGGAACATATATTATCGGTAAAAAGTCCAGATGGGCAGGGAACAGGTACACAGGTCAATGGAAAGAGGATAAGATGCACGGCTTCGGCACATACTACTTCTCAAGCGGCAACAGATATGAGGGTGAGTGGGCAAATGACAACCAGAACGGCCAGGGGATTCTCTACTACGCAAACAATGACAGGTATGAAGGTGAATGGAGAAACGGAGACAGGCACGGGAAAGGTTCTTACTATCATTACCTGAATGGTAAGGTTGATACAGGTAAGTGGGAGTATGATATGTATGCTGCGGATAGTAAGGGGGGGGAGAGTGCGAATTGATGTGTTAGACTTATTGCAAATATATTGTTTCATTTATAAATTTGGTTTCTAATAATTCTAAAANNGATGCTCACAGGAAGGAGATAAAAACAGTATGAACCAGGTTACAGAAGAGATGAAGCTTAATAAAGAAGATATAAAAAAACTGGCATCAAAGAAGATATATTTCGGGCATATGTCTGTTGGATATAATATAATTGATGGCTTAAAAGCAATACTCCCGGC
>DINC01000391.1:9207-11282 GCA_002425885.1 Spirochaetia bacterium UBA5550
CAAAGATTTTTCAAAACCGGTATTTGCTCATTCACAGATTGGTGAGAATTGTAAGCCTGAAACGAAGATAGTAGATTTTGTTAAAAAGATGGACTCCGGATTAGGGAATAAAGCTCATATAGCATTCTTTAAATTCTGCTATGTTGATATTACTGCCGGAACTGATGTTAAACTACTATTCTCAAGTTATAAATAAATATCCACAAACCAGATTTCTTCACATCACTGCTCCATTGACAACTGAAGATGAGAGTATTAAAAATAATTTAAAATTATTCATAAAATATTTAATTGGGAAGAAAACCGGGAACGAATATGATAATATTAAACGGATGGAATATAATCAACTTTTAAAGAAAGAGTATGGTGATGAAGTCTTTGATTTAGCTTTGATTGAATCAACATTACACAATAAAGAGATAACCAGCAACTCTGGCGGCATAAGACACCAGAAATTAGTTAAACATTATACTAATGATGGCGGCCATTTGAATAAAGAATGCGGTGAGTTAATAATTGCTGAACTTGTCAGGTTTATCAACGGNNAAAATAATCACAATTTCAATGCTTTTTTCAATAGCTTTTATCCTTTCATCATGTGGACTTCTAGCCGATGTTAATATGGATAAAAATACAGAAGAGCAGGCAAGCGCCACTAATGTCAATATTTCGTCTCTTGAAATATCATCGGGAGAATTATCGCCGATATTCAATCAATCTGTTACTTCATATAGTGTCGTTGTACAGAATTCTATAACAAACCTTGATCTGAGAGCGCAGACTGTTGCTAGTAGTGCTACTATTACAATCAATGGAACAAGATTTAATAATCAAGGAACACAAAATATAACTTTGCAAACAGGTACCAACATCGTCAATGTAACAGTAACTAATACCAATAATTCTTCAACAAAAACTTATATAGTATCTATCACCCGCTTATCAAATGCTGATCTATCCAGTCTCATAGTTTCAGCCGGGAATCTGTCGCCATCTTTTAATGCGGACACTACTACTTATATTGTTTATTCTTTTACTAATCCTTCAACAACTACAGTTACACCGACAGTACTAAAATCCGGTGCAACCGTTACTGTCAACAATGTTTCGGTGACTTCAGGAGTTGCATCTCAATCGATTAATTTAAATAATGCACCATATGCAACAGATATAGACGTAATAGTAACGTCAAGTGATAATACAGAAACTAAAACATATCATGTGAAAGTATATCTAAGATCCAGCCCTGAACTTGTCGGTCACTGGACTCTTAGTGATTCTATTATAAATTCAGTAAATAATATCCCGGGAGTTTTTATGGGAACATGGCAGGGAGGAACCCCGGACCTATCATCGATAGAATATGTAACTGAAGGTCTCAGGACAGGTTTACATTTCCGTTATACTGCCAATGGTCTCAATGTTGTTAATGGACAACTTATTGATAGCAACAACAATCCAATTAATGACGCTGTAAGTGGCAACTGGCTGGACTGTGAATACAACTCCATTCAGCCTGAATTAAATATAGAAGATTATATCACTGTCTCATTCTGGCTTTTCTGGGATACTGATTTGATAAAAGATTATCAAGGTAATACAATACTGGAAGAAAACATACTTCCTTCAGAACATCTTGATTACATTATGAATATTATAAGTAAAGCTGTTTTCTGGAATCATGGCTGGCAGATAAGATACGATCAAAGCAATTCTGCAAGTATAGTCTACTTGTATGTTCATAACTATGGCCATCAGGAAAAAATACCCATTATCGAAAATTTTACACGTTTCCGAAATCAATGGGTACATATTTCAGTAACCATTGATAATATTAATAATGAAGTATTTACTTATGTTAATGGAGTTGCTACGAATGTTTCCCCTCAAACCTATAACATTTCTTTTTTACCAATCAGTGAAGATTTTGTAAACTCATCAGGTGTTTATACAGGGCACTTTGCAATAGGTGCTTTTTCACACCCCTGGGGAGGTTATACATTTAATGGAAAAATCAGTGATGTGCAGCTATATCATGGAATAATTAATTCCCACCAGGCATATAATATATATAA
>DINC01000278.1:0-310 GCA_002425885.1 Spirochaetia bacterium UBA5550
CTTTTTTTCCTTTTTTTCTTTTTTTAATTGCCATATTATAGATATTGGAAGGATTATACAGATACATTTTAATCCTTTACACTATCCATATCCGGGTAGTCACAATTAGATATCCTGAAACGCTGCGGGGAGATATCCGCATAATATTCCCTCAGTAAAAACCCGGACGTAGCGCTTAACAGGCGTTAGCGGGATTTCTGCGATCGGGAGTTTTTTGTGGCATCTTAATTACTACGCAGAACAGTGCTGTCAGGGGGGTTTCTTATGGATGACTTTCTGATTTTCGATGGAATATCAAAAAGTTTCAGCA
>DINC01000278.1:374-2247 GCA_002425885.1 Spirochaetia bacterium UBA5550
GCCCCAGCGGCTGCGGCAAGACGACCCTGCTGCGAATATGCGCGGGTCTGGAAGAACCGGATTCAGGAAGAATAATTCTTAACGGCGAGGATATAACAGATCTGAGCCCCAATAAACGCCAGGTTAATACTGTATTTCAGAACTATGCGCTGTTCCCCAACCTTTCCGTTTTTGATAATATTGCGTTCGGCCTCAGAATCTCCGGCATGAAAGAGAGCGGAATAAAGGATGAAGTTTATAAATACCTTGAAATGATCCAGCTTACAGACCACGCGAGAAAAAAACCTGATAAACTGAGCGGCGGGCAGAAACAGCGCGTTGCTATTGCCAGGGCGCTCATTAACAAGCCGAAAATACTCCTCCTCGACGAACCTCTTGCTGCGCTTGACCTTAAACTGCGTCAGCGGATGCTTGTAGACCTTGACAATATCCATGACGAAGTGGGGATTACATTTCTCTACGTGACCCACGACCAGAGCGAGGCAATGAGCTTAAGCGACAACATCGCTGTGCTTAACGAAGGGCTTGTGGAGCAGGTTGGCACTCCGACCCAGATTTACGAAGCTCCCCGCACAAGCTTTGTTGCTGCTTTTATCGGCGACACCAACTTTTTCGAAGGTGATGTTATTGAAGTTAACGAGCCCTACAGTACCCTGCACATTGAAGACTTCACTGATGTCCTGGTATATAACGACAAGAAAATACGAAAAGGTGACAGGGTATATCTGTCAATCCGTCCTGAAAAATTTACTGTAACTCTCCAGAAGCCGCAGCTCCCGGAAAGCTACAACATCGTAAAAGGAAAAGTTGAAGAGATAATCTATCTCGGCTATCACACGAAGTACTGGGTTAGAGTTAACGAGTACCTGATTGAAACAAAACGGCTTCACGACAGATATATGCTCGATGAGAAAATGATCACATGGGGTGATGAGGTATGGCTTTCGTGGCATGCCGATTACTGCTACATGCTCGAACAGTACAACATGGAGGACGAAGCCCTGCTCACTCTCCCTGATGAAGAGATCATGGCGGAAATCGAAAGTGAATCCGGTGAGGATGAATAATGCTTTTTCAGGGCCTGAAAAAAAGAAAAAGTGAAATGCTGATCTCCCTTTCTCCCATGGGTTGGCTTTTCATTTTTTTTGTTATCCCCACTCTCCTTGTCATAGCAATGGCTTTCAGGAGCGCAGACCCTTACGGGGGAATAGGGGAACAGTGGACTCTCAATACGATAAAAGATCTGCGGAACCCCAACTATCCTCTGATAATCTGGCGCACAGTGTGGATCAGTTTAATATCAACAGCAATATGCATTCTCACTGCAATACCTGCGGCCTATTACATTTCACGTATCAAAAAGAAATATCAGGATATAATTCTGCTCTTTATAATTGTACCATTCTGGATTAATTTTTTGATCAGAATTTTCGCGTGGAAAGTCTTTCTGCATCCTGAAGGGATGTTTAAGCAGCTGCTGGTCGCACTGCACATAGCCGGCCCGGATTCGCTTCTTTTATACAGGCCGGAAGCTGTTCTTGTGGTAATTGTTTATTCCTATCTCCCTTTTGCACTGCTTCCTATATACGCATCGGCTGAAAAATTTGATTTTCACCTCATGGAAGCAGCTTACGATCTCGGCGCAGGTAGGCTTCAGGCATTCATCCGTGTTTTTATACCGGGGATCAGACAGGGGCTCCTTACAGCAATCATCGTAGTATTCATACCGGCGCTGGGTTCGTATGTAATTCCTGATATAGTGGGGGGGCCATCCGCAGAGATGATCGGAAACAAGATTGCACAGAGAACTTTCATAGACAGGAACCTCCCTCATGCAAGCGCCCTGTCTGCAATCCTTGCTTTTGCAGTGATA
>DINC01000278.1:2291-40394 GCA_002425885.1 Spirochaetia bacterium UBA5550
ATAATCCCTTCAGCTCTCGCTCTCACAAGACGTTTTTTTAAAGAGAAAAATTCAGGGTCGCTGGGGATATAACGATGAAGAGAAGCCGGTTCCCCTTTTATATGACAATTGCAATTCTTGTTTTTTTCTATCTACCCATAGTGATTGTTTTCGCGCAGTCATTCAACGCTTCCCGGTTCGGTGGTACATGGAAAGGATTTACATTCGACTGGTATTTTAAATTATTTTCAGATAAAAATATATGGCATGCTTTTTCAAACACGCTTATCATAGCTTTCAGTTCAACATCTGTATCTGTGATACTGGGAACTCTTTCAGCTTTCGGCCTTTACAAGTATAAAACGAAACTTCAAATAACACATAATATACTGGTTTACCTCCCGCTTGTTATGCCGGATATACTCATGGGGATCAGTCTTCTGCTCTTTTTTGTTTCTCTGAAACTGGAACTGGGACTCTTTACTATACTCCTGGCACATATCACTTTCAGCATCAGCTACGTGGCAATGGTGGTGCTGGGGAGGTTCCAGGATTTCGATTACTCCATATTTGAGGCCGCGCTTGATCTTGGAGCCACATGGTGGACTGCGGTCAAAAAAATCATGATCCCTTATCTCATGCCTGGAATCGCGGCAGGGGGGCTCCTTGCTTTTACACTCTCACTTGACGATTTTGTAATTACGTTCTTTGTATCCGGACCTGACTCTACCACTCTCCCGCTTTATATATACAGCATGATGAGACATGGTTCGCCATCGGTAATCAACGCTCTCTCTGTAATTATGGTATTATTTACTTTCGTAGTAGTATTTATAAGCAAAAAACTTCTGGAGGTTAAGGAATGAAAAAAATTTTCCTTGCCGTAGCTGCTGCGGCGCTCTCTCTTCTTATCGTCTCATGCGGTTCAAAAAAGAATGAACTTCATGTCTACAACTGGGCTGATTACATGAACCCCGCTGTTATTGAAAAATTCGAAAAAGAATACAACTGTAAAGTTGTAATGAACTATTTTGATTCCAATGAAGCGTTATATGCAAAACTTAAAGCAGGCGCTTCCGGGTACGATATTCTCTTCCCCACAAGCTATATGTCCAAACTGATGTTTGAACAGAAAATGGTTCAGCCGATAGATCACTCTAAACTGAAAAATCTGAAGAATGTAGATACAAAATTTGTGCAGAAAGGTCTGGACCCTGAAATGAAATACAGCGTCCCTTACATGATGACTTTCACAGGGATCGCGTATAACACGAAGAAGGTGAAAAACTTCAAGTCATCATGGTCTATGTTTGACAGAACTGATCTCGCAGGGAGAATGACGCTGCTGAACGACCTCCGGGAAGTAATAGGCGCTGCCCTGAAATTCAATGGATACAAATACAACTCCATTGACGACAAAGAGCTTGAAACAGCGATGAACACTGTTATCAGGTGGAAGAAGAATATTGCAAAATTTGATGTTGACGAAGCGAAGAGAGGATTGTCTTCAGGAGAATTTTTTCTTATACAGGTTTATAACGGCGATGCTCTCCAGCTTATTAGTGAAAATCCTGACCTTGCCTTTGCAACCCCGGCAGAAGGGACGACTCTGAGCCAGGATGATTTTGTTATACCTGTTACAGCAAAAAATACTGATCTTGCGTATAAGTTTATCGATTTCATGCTGGACCCGGAGAACTCAAAGACTAACATGGAGTTCGTATACTATCTTTCACCTAACATCCCGGCACAGAAACTCATGAGTGAAGAATTTCTGACAGACCCGGCAATAAATCCGCCGAAAGCTGTGCTTGATAAAAGCGATTTTCTGAAAGACCTGGGTGAAAACAATTCAAAATATTCTATTACCTGGGATAAAATTAAATCTTCCAATTAATACACACCTGTGCTCCGGCTTTTCTTATCTTTAAGCCGGAGCAAATCCGTTTATGAATCCAGGCAGACCGGAATTATTTTCCTGATTAAAAACCGCATATGTCTTTTAATTCAATCCTTTATTAAACCGGAGTATTGAGATGAATCAGATCCTCCTCTTCCCGGAAGATTATATTTCAGATAACAGGGTTATCCTCAGAGAGAGACGGTTCCGGCATCTCCTCTCCATCATAAAAATAAACACAGGGGATACTCTCAAAGCCGGTATTATTAACGGCATGCGGGGGGAGGCAGTTGTTGTTGAAAAAGGGTGTGATTACGCAATACTTGAAACATCTCTGACTGACCCTCCGCCTGCGCCGCTGCCTCTAACACTTGTGATTGCCATGCCGAGGCCCAAGAGCCTTCGTAAAGCAGTACACTACGCCGTTGCGATGGGTGTAAAAAAAATATTCATTATCCGCACATGGAGAGTTGAAAAGAGCTACTTCGATTCGCCAGCGCTTGAGGAAGACGCACTGAATATGGAGATGATTCTGGCTCTGGAGCAGGCCCGGGATACTATGCTCCCTGAAATTCATGTCAAAAAGCTTTTCAGGCCCTTTGTGGAGGATGAACTCCCCATAATATCTGATGGAACATTAAAACTGACAGCGCACCCGTCAGGGGAGAGCGAATGCCCGCGGCACGTCAACAGCCCTGTAACGCTTGTGCTCGGCCCGGAAGGGGGGCTTATCGATTATGAAGTGGAGCTGCTCGAAGAGATCGGTTTCTCCACAGTTCATATGGGGGAGAGGATTCTCCGTGTTGAGAATGCTGTTCCAGCCCTTATCGGAAGGCTTTATTGATTTTCATCCCCCTGTCTGAAGCAAAAAAATATATAAAACTTATTATAATAAACTTAAATATCATTCTTGACAAATAATGAAAGGCGGGGCTTATCTTTATCTTAATTTTTCCCGGAAGTATATTTCCAGCGGAAAATATTTCTTATTAAAAATTCACAAAAACTTTTTATAAAAATAAACAGGCATTCCACAGTGTCAGCCATGCCGGCGGGATTAGATAATTCCCAACCGGATGCTGACCGGCCTGAATCAAAAATTGTGACGAGGTGGTCAATGACATTTTCAATAGTACTGCTTTCAATCTTCTTCACAGTGATGATAGCCATCGGCGTATGGGGTATGAAGAAGACAGTATCACTTAATGATTTTTTTCTGGGCGGCAGATCAATCGGCCCTTGGGTCTCAGCCCTTGCCTATGGAACTACATATTTCTCTGCTGTGGCATTTATCGGTTTTGCCGGTAAATTAGGCTGGGTCTTCGGCCTGCATACAATGTGGATTGTGGCGGGCAACGCCCTCTTCGGCGCTTTTGGTGCATGGATGGTACTGGGCCGAAGGACAAGGATTATGACACAGAATCTTGATGTTATGACAATGCCGGAGTTTCTCCAGGAGAGGTATCAGGGGAGATACACAAAGATGTTCTCTGCAGTTGTAATTTTTATTTTTCTGCTCCCATATTCAGCTTCTGTTTTTAAAGGACTGGGGCATTTATTTGAGGCGAACTTTCATATATCCTACGACATTGCGCTCCTGATAATGATTGGTATAACCGGGATATATCTTGTGTTAGGCGGTTACTTCGCAATTACTCTTATTGATTTTATTCAGGGGCTTATCATGATAATAGGATCTCTGGCCATGGTTTCGGTCTTTGTGTCAAAAGGGGGCGGAATTACTGAAATTATAGGGAATATAACAGCGGGATACAATCAGCATATGCCTGTTGACAAACGGCCGCCGATGCTCCTTCTCGCGGGGCTTGTATTCATGACATCCTTCGGAACATGGGGGCTCCCTCAGATGGTGCAGAAGTTCTATGCAGTTAAAAACGAAAAGCTTATACCTAAGGCAGCCGTTGCTACTTTCTTCTTTGCACTGGTTATCGGATTTGCCGCATACTTTACAGGTACAACAGCACATGTATTCATGGACAAAATCCCTTCAGTTAACGGCGCACCCGCTTTTGACAGAATTGTCCCGCAGCTCCTTACAGGTTATCTGCCGCAGGGGCTCATGGCACTTATCCTTCTTCTTGTGCTCTCCGCGTCGATGTCAACGCTGTCATCACTTGTGCTGGTGTCATCATCATCAATTGCGATTGACCTTTACAAGGGACACATGAACACAGAGGTCTCCACAGAAAATTCTGTTGCGATGATGAGATTCCTCAGTGCGCTTTTTATAATAATATCTTTCTTCATCGCACGTTACGAATTTGCAATAATCATAACGCTGATGTCACTTTCATGGGGAGCTGTTGCCGGGACCTTCATGGCCGCGTATCTCTACGGTCTATACTGGAAAAGAGCAACACTCACAGGTGCGGCATGCGGCATGGTAACAGGACTTGTAACATCAATTACATTGTTCTATGTTCTGGGTCCTGCGAATTCACCCATAGCATCATCGATTGCTATGATTATTCCATTCTTTGTTATTCCGGCTGTGAGCTTTTTTACAAAACCGCCCGAAAAGGAACTGATAGATCAGGCTTTTAAAGGGATATAAAACAATTCCACTGTTAAAAGGCGCCTGAAGGCGCCTTTTAACTTTCAGTTTTTTCTTGCTTTTTATCCCGCATTAATTATTATTCATTAACATGAAATTCAAGGCAATACTCATATCACTGTTCATTACGATACTGACGTCATCTTTTCCTCAGACAAGAGACGTGGTAAGAGTGGCGTGCTTTTCATATCCTCCGAACCTGATTACTGACAGACTTGGAGCAGAACCGGGTCGACCGAAAGGGGCAATTGTCCAGGTCTGGGAGAACTATATCGCGCCTGAGGCGGGAATAAAAATCGAGTGGATCGGCCCATACCCCTTCACGCGGGCAATGGCAATGCTTGAATCCGGCGAAGCTGACGCGATACAGCACCTGTCAAGAACACCAGATCGGACAGCGCGGTTTATATTTTCAGATAAACCCGTTATGTGGGGGAGACAGGGGATACTTGTACTAAAATCTGAAAAGAGCCGGGAGCTCAGAAAACCGGCAGAATTGGGCAGCAGAAAAATAGCTATGATCGGAGACGGATACCTTGCACCTTTTCTGCGGCAGAATAAAAACGAAATAAATTTTATCGAAGTCTTTGGTGAAGATGCAGGCCAGAAAATTGTAAGGATGCTTCTTTCGGGTAGAATCTGGGGCGCTTACTTTACATTCCCTGATGTACTGCTGTACTACGCAGCTCTGGAAAGGAGACTAAATGACGTAAAAGTTATACCATTCCCGGGCTCGGACAGCGATGAAGTCGNNTTAACTCAACCCCGCTATTACACGAAGAATTAACTCCGCGATCACTAAAGTCTCCGGCACATATAATTACCCCGGCATGACCAGAAAAATTTTTAATGAAATAAACCGCTGACATTATTTAAAAATACCTGAGCAGCCTGAATATCAGCACTATCCCAAGCACGAGGATAATTATATTTATTATGATAAAAAAAATGTATCCTGCCATAAAATAGAATTTTCGTTTATCAGTAATTCTCTTCAATGGCATATTTATTCACGCCCTCTCCCTATCAGTTTTTTAATAAAAATTTCTTCACGTTCAATCTCCTCCAGTCTGTCCGAGATATATTTTTTAGTCTCTTCATGAGCAGGAATAAATATTTTTTCCAGAGCGTTTACCCTTCGCTGTACTTTTTTAAGTTCAACAGAGAGAAGAAAAACTTTTTTTGCCAGTGAACCATAGTCTGTTATCAGTTTCAGCAGCCTGGGAGCGCAGAGTTTAATCATATCATAAGATGCCCCTGTACCTGAAAGTGACGAAATCATTTCCGGAGCAGCAGACTTTATTCTGTTATGCGGAATAGATATCCCCATAAGCCTTGTCCATTCCACGGATATACTGTAATCTGATTTTTCCGACATTGCTTTTACAGCGAGAGTTTCAGCACCTGAATCAACTGCTGCGGATTTATACCTTATGTACAATTCATCAAGAGTCTTTTTAAACTCATCCTCCTGTTCCCTGATTTTCTTAATAGTTTTAACTATTTCAAGAACAAGTATCTCTCTCTTCTGGTTGAGGAGATCAAAGCCTTCATATGCGAACTCAAGATCAGATTTAACTTTTCCCAGGTTTGATTTTGTCGGGGCAATATCTATCCTCTGCATCGCTAATCTCCGCTTTTATCAGGGATATAATACCGCTGAATATCATCACGGGAAATCCTGTATAGTTCCTCTTCAGGAAGAAATGAAAGCATCTTCCATCCTATTGAAAGCGTAGTTTCAATATCACGGTTTTCGTCATATCCCTGGCTCAGATACTCCTCTTCAAAAGACCGGCCGAAATGTAGATAAAGCTTATCCATTTTCGACAGTTCCTCTTCGCCTACAATTGCCGCAAGGGACCTTATTCTTTTAACTTTCGCATAACAGGCAAACAACTGCGCTGCAAGTCCCGCGTGGTCCTTCCGGGTTCTTCCTTCACCTATACCGTCCTTCATCAGACGGGAGAGTGACGGCAGCCCCGCAATAGGGGGATAAATCCCGCGATTGAAAAGCTCTCTTTCGAGGACTATCTGACCTTCAGTAATGTAGCCGGTAAGGTCCGGTACAGGGTGTGATATATCATCACTGGGCATTGTGAGGATCGGTATCTGAGTAATTGAACCTCTCCTCCCCCTTATCCTTCCGGACCGCTCATATATTGAAGCGAGGTCGCTGTACAGGTAACCGGGATAACCTTTACGGGACGGTATCTCTCCACGTGAACTTGAAAGCTCACGGAGCGACTCGCAGTAGTTAGTCATATCTGTCAGTATAACAAGAACATGCATTTCAAGATCGTATGCAAGATGTTCAGCAAGTGTAAGCGCAGCACGGGGAGTTATAATTCTCTCTATTGAGGGGGAGTTCGCAAGGCTCAGGAAAATTGCCGAGTTATCAAGAACTCCGCTCTCTTCAAGTGAATTGATAAAGAACCATGCCACATCAAATTTCACACCCATTGCCGCGAAAACAACAGTAAACTCCTCTTCTGATGTTAGAATTTTTGCCTGCCTTGCGATCTGCGCAGCAATCCTGTTATGCGGCATACCGCTTCCCGAGAACACAGGGAGCTTCTGCCCTCGAATAAGGGTATTCATTCCGTCAATGGCTGATATCCCCGTCTGGATAAAATCGCGCGGATATTCCCTGCTGTAGGGATTTATCGGAAGCCCGTTTACGTCACGCATAATCTCAGAAACCACCTGCGGCGCACCGTCAATAGGGCGGCCGAGCCCGTCGAAAATTCTCCCCAGCATCTCCCTGTGAACAGGTATTTCCAGAGTCTTCCCAAGAAATACTGTACGCATGTTTCTCTGAGAAAGTCCGGTAGTCCCTTCAAAGACCTGCACCACTGCCTTATCCTCATCCACCTCAAGAGTCTGGCCGATCCGTATTTCGCCTGAAGGTGTTCTGATTTCAACAAGCTCACCGTAGCCTACACCCTTCACCCCCTCCACAATAATAAGTGGGCCGGTGATCCCTGCAACATTCATGTACTCACGCTCAGACACCGGAAGCACCATCCTTAATATTTCTCAGAAGTTCAAACATCCCGGATAACAGCTTCTCTTCAAACTGATCTATCATTTCATGCTCATCATTTCCGATCTCTGATTTAAGCCGGGTCAGCTCTGAAATGCCCGGCATTGCAAGTATATCCTTAAGCTCAACACCGCTGCCGAGGAGTTTATTACCCTCATGAAAAAATTTAAGCATTAATTTTAAAAGCTTCATCTGTTTCAAAGGTGTACTGTACATATCCTTGGTATCAAAGGCATTCTGCTGGAGAAACCCGTTTTTAATAATTTCAGCACAATGCAGAAGAAACCTCTGTTCAACAGGAAGAGCGTCAGGCCCCACAAGTTTAACTATCTGCTGAAGCCGGTTCTCTTCCAGGAGAATATTCAGCGCTGCTGTACGGATCTCATGCCAGGCGCTGTCCACTCCTGTCCACCACCCCTTTATGTCATCGAGATACTCGCTGTAACTGTCTATCCAGCTGATTGATGGATAATGTCTTGCATCCGCCAGTATCTTATCAAGGGCCCAGAAGCACCTGACAAAACGCGTCGTATGCTGTGTCACAGGCTCGGAAAAATCCCCTCCAGGTGGAGAAACCGCTCCGATTATTGATATACTCCCCTCTGTGCCGCATAACGTATCAACGTAACCGCCCCGTTCATAAAACTCCGCGAGTCTTGTCGCCAGGTACGAAGGGAACCCTTCCTCTGCGGGCATATCTCCCAGTCTGCTGGAAAGCTCCCGGAGAGCCTCTGCCCAACGCGACGTGGAGTCTGCCATTATCGCCACATTGTAACCCATGTCGCGGTAATACTCCGCAATGGTAACTCCCGTGTATATACTCACCTCCCGTGCGGCAACAGGCATATTGGATGTGTTTGCAATCATCACTGTGCGTTCCATGAGGGGGCGTCCCGACCTGGGATCAACCAGCTTCGGAAATTCATTGAGTACATCCGTCATCTCGTTTCCCCTTTCCCCGCACCCGATGTAGACTATAATCTCAGCATCGCACCACTTTGCAAGGGCGTGCTGAGTCATGGTCTTCCCTGTACCGAAACCTCCGGGAATAGCAGCTGTCCCTCCGCGAGCTATGGGAAAAAATGTATCAATAATCCGCTGCCCTGTTATAAGGGGTACTGTTGATTTTTTCTTCTCACGGAAAGGCCTCGGTTTACGCACAGGCCAGTAGTTAGCAAGCTTTCCTGAAAAAATTCCTTTTTCTGTTTTTACGCGATAGATCTCATCTTCGATAGTGTAACTTCCGGATGGAGCAATGTATTCTATAATCCCGGAAACTCCCGGCGGGATCATAATCCTGTGGAGCACAGCTTCACTCTCCATAATCCCCCCGATCACAATGCCGCTCTTTATCTCCTCACCTGCAAAGGCGGTAATATCCACACTCCATTTTCTATCAACATCAAGAGGTGATGCTTTAACACCTTTGGTGATGAATGAGCCTGTGAGCTGTTCGAGGCTGATAAGGGGGCGCTGAATGCCGTCATAGATATTGGATATTAAGCCGGGGCCAAGAAGCACAGAGAGCGGCCTCCCTGATGTTGTGACTGTGTCGCCGGGTTTTAATCCCGTGTTATCCTCGTATACCTGGATCACTGCTATTTCATTCTGAAACCGGATAAGTTCACCAATAAGTCTGTATGGCCCTACTTCTGCCATGTCCATCATCCCCGCACCGGTTAGCCCCACAGCTTTAACTATCGGGCCGTTAACGCTTACAATTCTCCCTGTCAAACCTGTTTCGCTCACCTGCTTTCCACTCCATCAGCGTACTCATTAACCAGTCTCATTATAACTCTTTTCAGCTCATCACTCTTCCTGTAAAAAATTCTTTCCACGGTATTATTGAAAACAACTTCCGGTTCATCATCAATAACTAACGCGCCCCCTGTTATAATACCTTCATCCTGGATAATTCTGATTTTAATGTTACTGCATTTTTTTGAAGCTTCATTCATTATCATTTCAGAAAATTCCGCGTCTCTGGGAGATATACATATCGTCATACTTCTCCCTGTTATATCCTTCAGAGGCGCGGTTGCACATTGTTTAAGAAAATCAGCATACCTTCTGTCACTCCTTATAATCTCCGACGCTCCGGTTAATACGCTGTTGATGAATCCGTTTATCACTTCAAGATTCTGTTTTTTTAATTCGATTGATAATAGATTTGCGGCCTTACCCTCTTCATACTGAATTATTTTCTCTGACTTTGCCTGCTCCGCAGCACGGAAATTTTCTATCTCATCTCTTACCTGATCTTCTATTCTTTTAATTTCAGCATCAGCATCAGAATTTATTCCGTCTATTTTTGATCTCACATTCCGGCGCAGAGTTTCAATAAGGCCGGCAGGATCATTCTTTAATGCTGTTTCATTCACAGCGCCACCCCCAGGGCATCTGTTATATAGTCTGTGAGTGACTTACCGAATCCACCCGCATCATCAATACCGGGTATTTCAATTATAACCCGGCGCGACGTTTCGAGGTTTACCCTTTTGATAATATCACCCAGAGATTCAGAACACTCCCTTGTCACAAGAATCACCAGCGCCTCATCATCTGAAAGAAGAGATTTAAGAATATGAACGGAATTTGACGCATCAGCATAAAAGCCTTCAATCCCGCATATTCTGAAGGCATTCACAGTATGAGCATCACCTATGAGAAAAATTTTTTCCATAAAACTAAATCTTGTTAACAAGCATAATCGCTATAATCAGCCCGTATATAGCGATCCCCTCTGCCATTCCAAGAAAAACCAGAGCCCTCCCCCCCAGTTCAGGCTTTTCGCTCATGGCTCCCATGGCTGCAGTTCCGATCCGTGCCAGGGCATAGGAGCTTGTTATACATGAGATACCAACTGCTGCAACTGCCGCATATGCAAAAAGCGCGCGCCCGTTTTCTGTCTTCATAATAACAGGCGCTGTTTCAGTTACCGCTTCTGCGGCATATGCCCCTGCTGCGAGGAGAAGAAATCCTGCTGCCGGGACAATCAGTTTTAAAATTATCCCGGTTGAAATTATTTTTCTATACATAAAACCCTCCATCCTGCATCTATCTTAACTTAAGTGAAAACGGCGTGAAAGCTGTACCGTCCCCTTTAAAAAATTTACTGAAAAATTCATAATATTCAAGTCTCATAGACTGGATTGAACAGACCAGACCCTCAAGCAGCATGATAAATATATTACCTGTAACAATAGCCGTTATTGCTCCTATGCTTTTCATAGATGGATCAATAATTTCAGCAAGAGTGAACACAGCGATGCTCAACCCCGCATGACTCAGAGCAAAGGCTCCTGCCCTTATGTAGGATATTGTATTCCCCAGAAAACCTGAAAACATCTCTATGATTTCAACTATTGATTCAACAATGTATTCGAATAAACCGTGCGGGAAAAGGGTTTCGCCATGAAAAAAGATATAACCGAGCGGCCCCCTGAGCAGAAAAAGAAATGATGGCGGAAGAAACAGAGCAGCAATTACAGCAGCACCGGGAAGTTCTCCTCCAGCTACATACCGCATAACAAAATATATAACAGAGAGATAAACAGCAAGGCCGCAACCCCCCTTTGTACCGAAAAAAGCCTCCTCATAATGCCCGGAGAATAATCCGTTTACCATGTTAAAAACAAGCCCGGCGGAGATAAATATCACACCTGCCATAATTGCCATTAAAAAAAGCTCCATCATATTTTCCATCGGGTGAAAGAGAACTGCGGGGATAAGATGCTCATAACTGAATACACTGCCGTATAGAATTCCGAAAACTGCAGCGGAGAGCCCGCACCAGGTCATTATCCCGCCGAAATCGGATATATTGTTTCTCTCCCCGTATTTTCTCCTCCCATATCTAAGGAGAAATAAACCTGCTGCGGCAATGGTAAGCCCCTGCCCCAGATCACCGAACATTACACCGAAAATTACTGTATAAGCAATTGCAGCAGCTGGTGTGGGATCAACTTCACTGTTTCCCGGCGTACCCATCATCTTCACCAGAAGTTCAAAAGGTTTGAAAATTTTTATATTCTTAAGAAGAACCGGAATCCTGCCCTGGAAACTTCTGTTCTCCTTAACAGAAGCAATTTGCACAAAATAGCTTTCACCGGAACCTTCACCCAGAAGAGACTTCAGAGACTCCGCGTCTGCAAAATTTATCCATCCGCTGATAACAACAAGTTCATCTGTAGATAAAAGATCAGATTCCGCTCCTGAAATTTTAAGAATAATTCTGTAGACTTCCGATAAATAGAGCAGCCTTTCCAGCAGTTTCTCTCTGCTGCTGTCATAGAGCTGATGCAGACGTTCGAGCCTCCCCTTAAGAATGCCGAGTCTCTTTTTCAGATTTAACTCAAAAGCATCACCCGGCAGTAAAAAATCATCAATCACCGATGATTCGGCAAAGCCCTCTGTTTTAAGAATCCTGAGTACATCTTCCCTGTCAAAAGAGGGGAACATTACAAGAAGCCTGTTCCCCTTCATAATATGGAACCAGCTCCCCTTCATTTCATGAAGACAGTTATCACTGTTTACTGTTCCATAGAAATATGAAGCATACTTCAGGCTGTTAAGTGGAAGGAAATCGATATTGTCTTCGCGGATTATTCCGAGATCATCAAGCTGTTTCTCAAGAGAAATTATTCTCTTTTCAATTGCAGCCTCCGCTTTTTTAAATTTATCCCTGCTGCTGACAATACGCCTCACATCACGGAGATCCTCTCCTGCATCTCTCCGGAACAGTGACGGCAGATCATCCGCAACAGATCCCCCGGCAATCTCAGTTTCAGCGGTGACACCCTCCTCTGAAAAAAAATCTTCCGCTGCTGAAACAATGAGCCCGGCAGTTTCACTTACAGAGGAGAGCCCCCGGTTTTTTAATCCATATTCCAGAGCCGGTATTTGCGCCGCATTTCCTCTGTCAAGATGCAGAAGTCCGCTCCTCCCGAGACTTACGATGAGTTCACTATACCTTACTGCCGGTATCACGATGCTCACTCTCCGTATGTCGCACTTTGTGAACATCACCCCTCACATATTACATTTTCCATTATAATATCCGGGTCAAGCTCAAACCTCAGCCCGTCAGCAATGGCAAAAAGATTCCTTATCTGCCTGTAAAGCAGCGCCAGATAGCAGGTCACAGTATTTATGGAATGAAAGTTTTCATGAAATGTGCGGCTGAAATCACGCAGCAGCGCCCGCTCCATGACCCTCTCTGCGGAGATAACTCCTGCGCCGGTGAGAATGTCAACATAGCTGGTCTGCACCTGCTTAACCAGGAACCTTTCCCACTCCTCAACAGATGAACGAATGCCGAAACCATAAGCCGGGATAGATATATTAGTTTCAATATATCTCCTGATGCTTGACTCATCCCAGGAATAAACATTCTGAAGCCTCCAGCTCCAGGAGAGCCTGAAGTAAGCCGCAAGCCCTGTAATAATCTTCATCGAATCCCCTCCCCGTGAAAAGCTCATCGAGTTAGGGAACTCAGCTGCCAGCCTGAGAGCCGCACGGTCAATAGAGAACTCCACCTCTTCAAATGAACCTGCTGATTCAGAAGTGAGTATATCTCTCATCCATGTATTTTGTGTGTATTTCAAAATAGCGGCCACATCAGTGTTGTCAGTGAGCATACCACGGTCCAGTACCGCGAACTCTCCGGTGTTATACCAGATTGACGGCACAGGTGTACGCCTGAATGCTTTTGCGTAAAGCTGTTTAAGATTCAGTATTTCAAAATAGCGGAGAAAGAGGACAAAAACTTTATGGTATGACTCTGATGCTTCAGCCAGTGAAATTATAAGCTGAATCTGGCTTTCAAAAAGTCTCTCTTTGATCGAAGTGTAATCGTTTTTAATATTTCCGGAATTAAGCCCGTTTACAACCGGATTAAAATTTCCGTTCCTTGCCATTTCGGAATAATCCTTCCTGGAAAGAAGCAGACTGTGCAGCGCGTAAATTTTAGCATGAATATAACCACTGTCAGCATAGAAATTCATAACCGCACCACCTTATGTCCGGTTATCAAGTATTACAGATACTATCCTCCCGGTTATTTTATTTTTCAGTCTCCCGTCATCAAGGAGCAGCTGCTGCTCCTGCCGCGCCTCCTTAAGTCTGTTCGCCTTGCTGCATTTTATTTCCTGCAATTTCCCTTCACTCATACTTCTGTATTCGGCCGCAATCCTGCTTAACTCAGATTCCCTGAATTCAGCCAACTCTCTCCTTCGGATTTCAACTCTCTCCCCGGCACTCAATTTTGCTGCTTCGAGCTCCCTGGCGAGCCTTACATCCTCTTCGATAATATGACTGATATCCGGATCCATATCTACACCGTATAACGGTTTTAATTGTTAATAATTTAGCGATTATTGTGTCCCCGGTCAATAAAATGATCACTAAAGCCTGAAAATAGTTCTTTTTATAATTAAATAAATTTTCCGGAGAAATTTTCACAAAAAATGTCACACATGGCATTTAAAAAGGTATATGTAAAAGAGGAGAGAGGAAGAGTTTATGTACAACCCCTTTACAGAAATTGATTCTCATGATGATGACGCTGCTCTTATAGAGGATATACTCCGGGGCAACCGGAAGCCCCTTGAAACTCTTATACTTCGCCATCAGGGGTGGATCTACAACATTGCCTTCAAAATGGTCATGGATCACGATGACGCAAGCGATATTACTCAGGAGATACTTATTAAGTTCATCACAAGCCTCTCCACTTATGATCCCGCTAAGGGCGCTTTCAGAACATGGCTCTACCGTATAGTTGCAAATCATGTGCTTACTATGAAGAAGAAAAAATTTGAAAGGCGGATACACGATTTCGACACCTATCTGGCGATAATTGAAAAGCTCCCTGACAACAGATCCTTTTCACATCCCGAGGCCGGAGTACTGGAAGAGGAGCTTAAAACAGGGTGCATGATGGGTATGCTGATGTGTCTGAGCAGGAGAGACAGACTGGTTTTTCTCCTTGGCGCTGTATTCAATGTTACTGATGTCATCGGCTCGGAGATCATGGATATTTCAAGGGAAAACTTCAGAAAGATCCTTTCGCGCTCCAGAAAGAAAGTTCATTCACACATGAACGGCTTTTGCGGAGTTATCAATCCTGAAAACCCCTGCCGGTGTGCCGGGAAAACAAAGGCCTTCTACAGCCTCGGTATGCTCGATCCGCATAACACACGGTATTATAAACCTGACAGAATTAAGATTAAGGATATACTCAACATCAAACTTGAACAGTTCGACAGGTCTTTTTACGGCCCATTTATAGATACTTTCCGTGATCACCCCTTCTATGATTCACCTGACATGGTGAACTGGCTGCGGGATATGCTGCGGCACGAAGAGTTCAGGGGCATTTTTGAAATACACTGATCTGCATATTTTTAAAAAAGGAGATATAGATGGAGGATTTGAAAAAAAGAATAAAGGGGTCTTTCCGGATGGAGATGATCGGAACCGGAATGTACAGGTCTCTTGCATCACAGTACAGCGGAAAAGCTGAACTGTGCGGCAGGTTCCTGGAGTTTGCGAACCAGGAGGAGATGCATGGCCGGATGTTCAGGGAACTCTACAAAAAAATTTTTGGGGAGGAGATCGGCAGCGGCAGGCTTTGGCTGCTCACGGGGAAAACAGCTGCCTTTATAATGCGACCCCTACCGCTTGAAAAAAAGATGAAAAAGCTGAGCACAGCTGAATCAGACGCGGTAAAGCGCATTGAGGAAGCACTCGCCGGGGAGTGCGAACCGGGCTTAAGAAAAATAATAAGCCGCATCCTGCCCGATGAGAAAGCACACGCCGCGTTATACGGTGAAATATTCGGCTCATAATAATCAGTAATAGCATGTAAAATTTAAGGAGATAAAAATGAGATACGCACAGATAACTTTTCTTTCACTCCTCACGGTCATGATAATTTCATGCTCATCGCAGAGTGTTAAAACGGAATCAACAGCATCTGCTGAAAAAGCATACAACTTCACTCTGCCTGATCAGAATGGCGTAATGGCATCTTTAGATGAAGTTCTTAAAAATCAGAAAGGGGCAGTCATCGCTTTTTACCCCAAAGACGACAGTAAAAACTGAACTCCTGAATTTGTTGAGTTTCAACAAAACATAGAGCAATTCAAATCAAGAAAAATTAAAGTAGTGGGAATAAGCGCTGATTCGCCGGAATCACACAGAAAATTTATTGAGAAACATAAACTTCTCAATATAACCCTTTTATCAGATACCGATAAGAGTGTTATAAAAAAATACAACACAAAGCACTGGCTCCTCCCTGTTTCAAAACGTGTTTACATTATCGTAGACAGCACAGGAAACATTATATTCAGAAAGGATACCGGCTTTTCACTTCTTGAAAACCAGACTGCCACTCTAATCAGCGAGATAGAGAGAAATCTCCGTTAAAAGCTTCTGGTACAACGGCCGGAGTATCCAGGGTACTCCGGCTTCTCATATCCCGGACGAATATCTCTGAAAAAATATAACCCGGCACTGTTTCTGCTTATCAAAATTTTTTATTATTCAGATAACCGCACTTAAAACTTTTATATTGAAAAGCTATAAAAAATCAGTATTATATATAAAGCAGCATAACTACTTAATCTCAGAGGTTATAAGCAGTTCAATGTCTGTTTTGTCATGAACAAATAATTCCGGTTTAAAAGAAAACAGGAGAGTTAAATGAATCCGTTGAAATTCATGAATACTAAAACCGCGCTCCAAACTACATTTTTTTTAATTACTCTCTTTTTTTATACGGCGGATATCCCGGCTGCTGCAAAAGTCTACCGCGTGGGCGTTCTTTACTGGTCTTCCAATATTCCCGGCCAGGTTGCCATGCGGAAAGGACTTGAGAAAGAGGCTGCCTCAATAAACAGAAAGGCCTCTGCATCAGGAAATCCCGGAATAAAACTTATACCCCGCGTGGCAGGTGACGGCCCTTCCGGCATTGAAAACCAGATCAGACAGATGAATGAAATTATTAAGTCAGGTGTAGATATAATAATTGTACAGCCCACAGACAACGCCGCATTAGCAGAACCACTGCGTGCCGCAAACAGGGCAGGCATACCTGTTGTAGCTTATGACCAGTATATAAGCGGCGGTACACTTGCTGCCTACAGAACTTCGGACAATTACCAGGCAGGTTATCTTGACGGAGAATACATCGCATCGCGATTCCCTGAAAGAAAAAAAATCAGCCTTATACTCGTGGAATATCCCCATGTCTCATCTACAGTAGAAAGAGTAAACGGATTTCTCGATGCGCTTAAGGAAAACGGAAGAGAATTTCTTGTGCTGAGATCCTATACTGCAGTTGAACCTGTCTCAGGTAAAAAAGCTGCAGCAGAGATATTACGTGATTATCCCGCGAAGGGGAGCATCGATGTAGTATTCACTGTTAATGATGGAGGTGGACTCCCTGTTGTAAAAGGGCTTGCAGCAGCGGGGAGAAGAGAAATCATGATAGCAACAATCGACGGAGATCCGGAATCAATCGCCAACATAAAAGCGGGCAGGCTCACAGTCATCGATTCAGCACAGTTCTGCGGCCCTTTAGGAGCAGAGGCAATGAAAGCCGCCTACGAAATTCTCACAGGGGGGAAGCCTCCGCATCATTCCCTTGTACCTGTATTTCCTGTTACCAGGGAAACCATGAAACTCTACCCGGGGTGGAACGGTCCTGTACCGAAAAATTTTAAAAAACTCTGGAAAGCCAAAAATGCTGAATGGAACGGCAGCATGCGTATAATCAAGGAATAGGGTAATCGCAAACATATTATGAAAGAAAGAGTTTCATCACTGGGGGCTGACGAAGACAGAAAGCTGGCATTCAGTTTTGGCGGCCTTATTCTTGTCCTTATGCTGATTGTAACAATTACAGGCATGTATCTTTACAGTTATCAGCAGATAAAGGAGGAAACGAGGCTTTCTGCAGCAGTGGCCGGAGTTCTAAGTGAATCTATAAGCAAAGTTAATTTTTCAGGGAAATACCACACGCGGCTCTTCGTGGAGGATATAAAGCAGAAAGTTCCGGTACTTGACTCCATTTCAGTAGAAACATTCGAAGGCGGGATCATCGCACACAGTGATCCCTCTTACAATGACACTCAACGTCCAGAAAGTGAGTCTGCGGGTGACATTAACCGTTTTTTGACCAGCGAGGTTATAGCATCTGAGCATATGCATAACGGAATCATGGTTAAAGAAATCATTGTGCCATTCCGCGAAGGTTTAAACAGCCGCCCTGCAGGAATTATACGCATAGCCATAAATGTTGACAGAACCCGCTGGTGGCTCAGGGTAAACCGCATAGTTCTCTTTCTTCTCATAACAGCCCTGACCTCAGTCGCGATTTATATCGTTTTCAAATTGAGCGGATATTTCGGCGGCAGGGTGAGAGACCTTGCATTACGGATGCTTACAATACTTGATAACTCTCCGGCGCTGATTTACATGAAAGACTTTGAAGGGAGATATCTTTTTATTAACAGGAAATGGGAGGAACTTTTCAACACCACAAATGAACAGATAAAAGGAAAAAAAGACAGCGATATATTTACTGAAGATATAGCCCGGGGATTTATTGCTAACGACCGTTATGTTATGGACAACGACACAATGCTGGAGATTGAAGAATATGCTTCACTGCCTGATGGAATACACAGCTATCAGAGCATTAAAGTTCCTATAAAGGATGCCGCAGGTAGAATATACGCGTTATGCGGCATATCCACTGATGTAACTGAAAGGAAAAAGTCTGAAGCCGCTCTGAAAGAGAGCGAAGAACAGTACAGGGTGCTCATAGATCTTGCTCCTGACCCGTTTTTTCATGGGGACTCAAAAGGAAATTTTATCAATGTAAACAATGCGGCCCTGGAACTGACAGGATACGCCAGAGATGAACTCCTCGGGATGAATATTAAAGCATTATTCCCTGATGATGTTCTCAACAGGGTGCCGCTGAGATTTGATCTCCTTGAACAGGGGCTTATACTTAAAGTAGAACGTACAATGCAGACAAAAAACGGCGGGCGTTTAACAATTGAGATGAATTCAAAAAAAATGCCTGACGGGACGTACCAGTCATTCTTCAGAGATATAACAAGAAGAAAACAGGCTGAAGAAGCCCTGAAAGAGACAGAGGAGATCTTCAGAAATTTTATGGAGAACAGCCCCATCTATGTTTTCTTCAAAGATGAGAATATAAAATCAATCAGGCTCAGCAGAAATTACGAGCAGATGTTAGGGAAGCCGCTTGATGAACTGATAGGTAAATCCATGTTTGACCTGTTCCCTTCAGATGTTGCGAAAAGCATGATTGAAGATGATAAGCGGATTCTTAACAACAGTGAAATAGTTACTGTCGACGAGGAATTGAACGGACGTTATTTCACTACCATTAAATTCCCTGTTTTAATAGACGGTAAGCCCCGATACCTTGCAGGATATACAATTGATATAACAGAGCGTATACTTTCAGAAAAATTAATCGATGCCGAACGAGAACGGCTTCTTGTTACTCTGCGCAGTATCGGTGACGCAGTAATCACAACGGATACAGAAGGACGCATAATACTGATGAACCGGGTTGCCGAAACTCTGACAGGATGGCAGTTGTCCGAGGCTCAGGGCCGGCCCCTGATGGAAATCTTTAATATAATAAACGAAATCACACGTGAACCCGGAGAGAATCCGGCTCACAGGGTAATAACCTCCGGCAATATAATAGAACTTCCCCAGCACACGATTCTGATTAACCGTGACGGAAGTGAGCGGCTTATCGCTGACAGCGGTGCGCCAATTCGCTCCAGCGACAGCAGCATAACAGGCATTGTGCTGGTTTTCCGTGATATCACGGAGAAGAGAAACACAGAGCTTCTATTGCAGAATTCCCAGAAGCTTGAATCACTGGGGGTACTTGCAGGAGGGATAGCCCATGACTTCAACAATCTTCTAAGCGGAATATTCGGATACATGGAATTAATGAAACTCCACATTAAAAATCAGAATTTCAGCAAACTCGATGAAACTCTTAATAAATCCATCCATGTATTCGAAAGAACAAGAGCACTGACACAGCAGCTGCTGACTTTTTCCAAGGGTGGTGAACCTCATAAAAAGCAGATTCACCTTTCACAGATGCTTGTTTCCAACACCCAGTTTGCACTGAGCGGAACAGGGGTAACCAGCAGACTTGATATCCAGCCGGACCTCTGGTACTGTATAGCTGATGAAAACCAGATTGGACAGGTACTTGATAACATCATCATCAACGCTGTACAGGCGATGCCCGGAGGGGGAGAGATTAGCATCAGAGCTTCAAACTATTCACATAAATCTCATGACCCCGGACTTATGCTGACACCGGGAATATATGTCCGTGTCGAAATAACAGACCAGGGTCCGGGGATACCCCGTGAAAACTTAAGCCGGATTTTCGATCCATTCTTTACTACAAAGCCATCGGGCAACGGGCTCGGCCTTGCCACAGCCTATTCGATAATAAAAAAACATGGCGGAAGTATTGAAGTAACCCCGGCCGTAAATACCGGAACCACATTTACCCTTTATCTCCCTGCGGAAGATAAATACTCCGTACATCGGGAAGAACTCCCCGGAATAATAAACACTCAATTTAACGGGAAAGTGCTGATTATGGATGACGAGGATTTTGTAAGGAATGCAGCCTGCGGGATGCTCATATCATCGGGCATAGACGCAGAGAGCTCGGCAAACGGAGAGGAAGCGGAAGCGAAATACCGTGAGGCTTACAACAGAGGAACGCCATACGGAGCTGTAATACTTGACCTTACAGTAAAAGGGGGCACAGGGGGGAGAGATACAATTAAAGCACTTAAAAAAATCAATCCTGATGTAATTGCAATTGCATCAAGCGGATATTCTGCCGACCCTGTTATGGCTAATCCGGCCGCGTACGGTTTTGCAGACAGACTGATAAAACCGTACAGGCTGGATGAACTGCTTACGGTGCTGAACAGAGTAACGAAGGGATAGCTAATCCTTAACTTTTACAAGAGAAGTTTGCTTCCCCTTTCTGATCTTTTTCCTGTCAAGAGGTTCACCCTCCCATGCCTTTTCAAGAACCATAAGCGCATCGTTATAATCAAGGTCCTCAGGATTATAAACCATGGCTCCATCATTCAGTGAAAGATGCGCAATATCAGAGAGCACTTCCCTTGGCACCATCATATTGCCGTCTCTATCCACAATCTCTTTCAGGCATGTGGGATGTTTACCCCCTGTAGCTTTCCTGAGCTCTGAATTCATCTCCCTTATTGCTCTGATAGTAAGAAGAGGACGTTCCTCAGCCTTCGCGCTGTTATACGCCTCTTCACCTTTAAGAGGGAAGAGCAGTTCCCCTGTAAGGAGGCCTGTTTTATGCAGGTTATACTCAAGTCCGTAGGGAAGGAGCACGCTCATGCACACACCGTGAGGCACATGACATATTGCTCCGATAGAATGGCCTATTGCATGAATCATCCCCACCATGGAATTCGAAAAGCTCATCCCTGCAAGAGCTGAAGCATTAGCAAGCGCAAGGCGCGCCTCCATATCGCCCGGTTTCTTGACTCCCTGCATAATATTATCGCTGATCAGTTTTATAGCCATTACAGCAGTTGAATCACTGAGAGGATTTTTTGAAAGGCAGGTGTAAGCCTCACATGCATGAGTCATGGCATCCATAGCTGTAAAAGCCGTAAGTGCTGCGGGCAGGGTCTTTGTCATCCGTGAATCGAGCACGGCAAAATCAGGCAGAAGAAAGAGTGACGGGAAGAGCATCTTCACGTCTCTCTCATGATCCGCTATTACAGCAACCAGTGTCATCTCTGAACCTGTGCCTGAAGTAGTCGGAACAGCGATTAAAGGCTTCAGCCTCCTCTTAAGCGCGCCGAACCCCACAAAATTCATAAGGTTGTCTGAATTCTCAGAAACCAGAATATTCACACCCTTTGCTGTATCAAGAACCGAACCTCCCCCTACAGCAATGATAGAATCACACTTCGCAGCCCTGTACTTTGCAGCAATATCTTTTATTGTTTTCACATCCGAATCAGCCGGTACATCGTCATATACTCCGCCGGACTTCACTTTTGTCCCCAGAGCTTTCTTCACAGGCTCAATGAGCCCTGCCCCGTTTACGCCTTTATCTGTTATAATCAACGGTTTTACAGAATTCACAGAGGCAAGCATTTCAGGCAGTTTATCAAGAGCATTATGCCCTGAAACTGTTTTAACTTTATTGCAAAATTCATAATATCCCGGTATCTGCATTATTCACTCCTTAATTTAACACATTGTTAGTTGAAGAATTCCATCAGAAGGTAAATGTCCTTACATAGACCAGCACACGGCCGGCATACTTCCTCAGTGGGCTCATCTGTGACCACTTAGGATATCTCTTCACTGCAAGGGAAGTTATAATCTTCGGGAGGAGATAAGTCTCCACAATATTCAGTATCCTGATAAAGGCCATAGTATCAGGAACATTACCTGAAACAGCAAGCCTGTTGTTCGCGGAAGCCACACATGTGGATTCCTGAAAAGTGAACATAAGAATCGCACCTTCGATATTCTTCACTTTCATATCAAGAGTGATCTTCTTACCTTTAGGATTCCACCCCATATACCTGACCTTTCCGTTTTTATCCTTGCCCACAATCATTCCGGGGCCCGAAGGGAGCACATGGAGGTGCATCATGAAATCATCACTGAGCCGTCCGAACTCCTCCTTCACCTCACGGTCAACGCGTGAAGCTGCCTGTATTGCGCGCCCCACAATCCAGAGCATGACTGCCACATATATCTTTTTAATGAGCTTACTCCCGCTCTTTATCTCAGGGTATTTATTAATATTCATCATTTTTTACCTCCGGAAAATCCATCCCCGTTATATGCAGACTCAAGGATCATCAATGCGCCCCCTTTGCCGTACATTTTAGCAAAACTATCCTCTACAGCCTCCGCAGTGCTTTCAAGAATATAACGGGGAATATTCAGTTCTTTAAGAGTAACCGGTATATGCTTACTCATACCTTTTACCATCCCGAAAATTTCCTCCACTCCAAGCAGCCCTCTCTCTGCCTCAGCAGCAGCGCAGTAACGATCAATCCCCGCAACAGGAAGAAGAAGCTCCCCCCTCACACTTTTTTTTGTATTCTTTAGTTTATAGTCAAGTGTATGCGGAAGGAGTATAGCAGCACAGAGTTCCCTGCTGTTACCAGTTCTCATCGCCAGTTCCTCAGCAAGAGCGGAACCTATACCTTCAGGGGCGTTTGACCAGACTATTCCGGAGATCGCTATACCATTAGCAAGTCCCAGTCTTGCTTTCACGGAACCGCCGCCATTAACTGCTGCTGCAAGATTTTCACAAATCAGCTGTATTGATGCAAATGCGAATGAATCATTCATCGGATTGGCCGCGTCTTCAGTACATGCTTCAACCGCCTCTGCCATTGCCCTCAGAGCAGGGAGTATTGTTTCAGCCTTCCCTCTTTTTTTCAGCATCCTCGGATCTATCACGGCAATATCCGGCATCAGTTCATCTGATTCATAGATGCGCCCGTCTATGACGCTCCGGGTTGAAGTCTCTCTCCCTGACGAATCAGATGTGGGGATAACAATAAAGGGACGCAAATGCATGTTATCAGGGAGTGAATCAAACTGAAGCAGATCATCTGTTTTGTATGACACCAGCAGGTTCAGCGCCTTTGCTGTAAAGGCGCAGTTCTCGCCTCCCATAGCAATAATTGAATCGCACCCCCGCGCACGGAAAAGCTGTGCTGCATCAAGCACAGCCTTTGTAGAAGTATATCCTGTAACGCCGTCAAACACTGCGCCGATTACAAGCCCTGAATCACCATATGCATCAATAAGTATCTTAGCCAGTCCTTCATCAACAGATCTTTTATCTGTGACAACAAGCGGCTTAACTGAATCCATACTCTGAAGTTCATAAGGGATATTCTCCAGCGCCTTCTTCCCTGATATTATTCTTGTTTTATTGAAAAATTTAAAGTAATCCGGTATCTGCATATATCACACCGCCATTCTTTTCTTTATATTAAGTTTTCTTACAGTTCTCTCTTTAGGGATTCCGTTTTTATCGAAGCCCCGGATAAAATAGTACNNTGTTCAGCATCTTCTCAAGGGGGATTGCCCTCTCCTTTGAATCACACTTGCGGAATTCATTAAGCAGCCTGTCAGGAAGAGTATCATCCTTGCGCGAGATCCCCTCGGCGCAGTTCATCACTCTTTCAAGCACCTGCACCCTTGCACCCACACGGAGAAAAGCTGTCATCCCGAGTCTCTTACCTGTAACAGCAGACCAGAGTTCCGGCCAGAGGCTCACATCAACAAATCTCATCGCAACGCCCGCCATAAGGTTCATCATGAACTTCAGCACCGGCCTCGGCGAATATTTCATTAACGCTGTTTCCAGCTCATACGGAAAGACAGTGAACACGCAGGTCTGAAGGGAGTTTATGGCGGAGTAGATATCCTCCTGATACTTCACCATTGAAGCCTTGCTCCTGTAAGAGTAGGCGTCCATGAGGCCAAGGTAAACCTCAAGCCCGAATGCCGTTGCTGACAGGTGACACGCCCCCCTGTTTGCCACAGCGTATGAAAGCCCCTGGCCGAATGCTCCCCGCGGATCGTACGCTGCCATTTCAAGCCCTTTGACCTGGATTGCGAATCCCTCCCCGCCGTATTTTTTTGAACACCACCTTGAACCCATTGCAAGGTCTTTACCGATCCCCTTCATATAAGCTATATCTTTTAAAACTTCACAAACACCTTCCGCTGACCCGAACTTCAGGTCCGAATTGAACAGTCCCCGCTCAGTGGCCTCCATAGCCCAGGCGATTGTTCCACCTGCTGTAATAGTATCCATACCCATCTGTGTACATATTTCGTTGAAGTCCGATATCTTCACCGGATCAAAAATCTCAAGGTTTGACCCCATGAGCCCCACAGTTTCATATTCAGGTATCTGCCTTACGTGGCCGTCAATGTTCCCCTTATGTCCACAGAGAATTGTACAGGGTTTGCATGTGCTGTATGAAGTTTTAAACTTCTCAGCCATCTCCTCACCTGAAATTTTGTGAGCCTCTCCGTGAGTCCCCCCTGTAAAATTTCTAACAGGCAACAGCCCCCCTGCGTTGTTGAGATTAACGTTGGCATTGGTTCCGAAGTTCCTGTAGCTCCCTGCGGAGATATCATTTCCGTTTATATAGTCAGTACCTTTCTTTTTCGCCTTCTCAAATTTTTTCTGATTCGCCGGAACAATTTTAAACTCCTTCCCTTTGGCTGATATGGCCTTGAGATTTTTCGAGCCCATTACCGCACCCATTCCTCCGCGCCCCAGGAACCTGTGGCCCGAAGCTACATTTGCATAAAGCACGAGGTTCTCCCCCGCAGGGCCTATGGCAAGCGCTCCGCCTGAATCTTTAGAAATCTCCTCCTGGGTTTTCTGTGTATCCATTCCCCAGAGTTTTTTCGCGTCCCTGAACTCAACTCCCTTAGAATCTATATATAGATAAACCGGAGTATTTGCCTTACCTTTAACAATAAGGCCGTCCCACCCGGAAGTCTTCAGCGCCATGCCGAAAGCGCCGCCGCATGAGCATGATGTCATTATCCCCGTAAGAGGGGATTTTGTTACAGCAGCAAATCTCCCTGAACATGGAGCCCCTGTACCCAGAAGCACCCCTGTATGTATTGCAATCATGTTATCCTCACCAAGAGGATCAACTCCCGGTTCCATCCTGTCATATAAAAATTTAAGCGCCAGCCCCTTGCCGCCGAGGTAGAGCTTCAGGTCCTCCTTCGGAACTTCATATACGCTGAAGCTCTTTTTTGTCAGGTTAACTTCAAGGATCCTGTTGCTTGTGCCGGTTATCTCCTGCATAACATTTCTCCTTCATTTTTTATTTTTCTTTAACAGGCTTTTTGAGGAGGTTCATCCCCCTCCTGATATTTTAAGACATGAAATCTCTGCTGATTCCATAAATTTCGTCCGAAGATTAATCCTCTCCCCTCCCGAAAAAAAAACGTATCCGGAAAGTTTTTGAAGTCCTGAATCAGCAATAATATTCTTCAGTCTTGTCCCTTTATTAACTTTGATTATTACCCCGGAATTAACATTATAATCAGGAATTTTAAGCTCTTTTTCCAAACCGGAGTACAGTTTTAATGTAATTATTATATCTTCCATAAAATTTTAAAGGAATAATCAAATTCAGGACAGTCTATGCTATTATTAACAGAAATTCCGGAGAGATCGTCCGAATCTATATATCCGGACAGATTTTTTATGAAAACCGGAGAAAATAACTCATTTCATAGTTTTACTTTTGCGGAACTCAAGAGGGGTTATCCCGGCAATTTTTGTGAACGCATCATAAAAGGTGGATTTTGAATTGAACCCTGCTTCGTAGGCGATATTGAGCACAGTCCACTCTGTTTTTTCGAGAAGAAGTTCCTTGGCGTATTCAACGCGGTAGGTATTTACGAAAGTGTTAAAATTCATATTAAGCCTTTCATTAAGAAGCTGGGAGAGCTGGTGATGGGTTATATCGAGGATTATTGCCACATCCTTCAGTGTAATCTCCTCGTTAAGGAAAAGCCTTTCACTCTTCATCACCGCGTCAAGACTTACCATAAGAGTATCGACATCAACACCTTTTAAAAGAGATCTCGAATAATTCCCCTTTTTCACATTCATAGATAGGAGTTGAAGAAAATGAGGATACCTGATGCTCACCAGGTATGTAAAGATAAAACATATTGAGATTAATATAGCACTATACCTTATAAATCCGCTGTCACCGGCAAGATACCCGGGCACCGCAAGGAGCGTTGACATGGTTGATCCTATAGAATAAAGAAAGGTTATCCATACAATATTATTCCCCTCCCCTGCTTTTAACGAATGAACGAGTATTTTTATAAGAGCAAGATGATACATAAGCAGCTGAAAAAGCCCGCCTGCCGCAGTCAGTTTGAATATCAGTACACCTGCGGAGTTACTCCCTGAAAAAAAATCATGGACAATGGCAGTTTTGATATCACGGTCAAGCAGTACGAGGTATGTGTCCAGTATCAGAGCAAGAAGCGCAGGTAGAAAAAAAAGGTAAAACCTTCGCGGAAGCTCAACTCCGGGAAAAGCAACAACATAGTAGGCATAATAGAGTACCGGAGAAAAAACAAAGATCACGGTTGAATGATACGAAATAAGCTCCGGACTTACAAGAATCGAATGAGTAACTACAGAATAAAACTGAAGAAGTATAACTCCCATAAGGCTGAAGAGAATAAATAGATTAATATTCTCCCTTTTTCTCTTTTTAACCACAAGCTGTCCCGCTGCTGTGAGAAAGCAGGAGAGTCCTGAGAAGAATATAAAATTTTCTGAAATTGTGATCATTAAAATTCACCGCTGCTGCAAATATTACAATATACAGCGGCTTAACTTCAAGCGTTTTCTCACTGGAGGAATAACATTTCAGGTAAATATATTTCATTTAAGTTTTCGCAGGAGGTTGATTATCCCATAATTTGTAATTACTATAGAATAGAGATTACCGGAATGAAATTCTAACATGACAGAGATATACCAAAAAACACCAAAAAGAGACCTTCTGCTTAAACCTCTCATATCCATAATTCTTCTTGCGGGTATAACAATCGGCACATTCCTTTTCTTTCATCAGCAATGGATAGAATCTCTCTCAGAAAAGGTTGAGCTTCAGCACCGCCGGAATATCTCACAGATTGCCGTCATTGCCCGCAACACAATAGAACCGATACTCATTCAATACCGGGGAGGAAAAATCGGGCGCAACAAAGCAATCAATGAAATACGTAAAACAGTACGCCAGATGACCTATAGAGACGGATACGGGGATAACTACGTATTCATGAGCGCCTATGACGGCACAATGCTGGTTCAGCCCTTTGAACCTCACAAGGAGATGACAAACCAGTGGGACCTGCGTGACAATAACAGGGTATACATAATCAGGGAACTGGTTAAAGCGGCAAAATCGTACCCCGATGGATCTTTTGTAAAATATCATTACTATCTGCCTGAAGTTCACTCTCTACAGGAGAAGCTTGCTTACGTTATCGGTATACCTGAACTTGAGTGCTATATAGGTACCGGTATGTATATGCAGATGGCAGTTCAGGAGCAGAAAGATATTCTGAAAAGAGTCAAATTCAGCTCCATCCTGTTTTTTATATCTATACTTATACCTCTCTCAGTTGCAATGCTCTTTATTCTAAACAGAAACCGGCTGCTCTTAAATGAAATCAGTTCACGTGAGGCAATTGAAGATGAACTGAAAAAGAGCGAAGAGAAATACCGCTCGATCTTTGAAAACGTCCCCCAGGGTATTTACCAGACAGAACCTGACGGACGTTTCAGGAATGCCAATAAAACTCTCGCTAAAATGTACGGCTATACTTCCGCTGAAGAGATGATTAAAAATACATTTAATATAGCTGAACAGTATTACGCGGAACCCTGTTACAGAGAAAACTTTCTGCGAATGATGAAAGAGAAAGGGTATGTTGAAAAATTTTTAACAAAATTCAAAAGAATAGACGGCACCTTTTTCTGGGGAACAAATAACGCGAGAGAAGTAAAAGATGAGAATGGCAATGTGCTTTACTACGAAGGATCTATCGAAGACATTACGAGTTTGATTGAAGCTCAAACAAAGGCAGAACAGTCAGAAGAAAAATTTTCTAAAATATTTTTAACTTCACCTGAATTAATTGCCATAACCCGTCTCTATGACGGAAAATTTATCGATGTTAATCCCGGATTTGAAAAAATTACCGGCTGGAGAAAAGACGAACTGGCAGGTCTCACGTCACTTGACATTAACTTCTGGAATGATATCTCCCATCGGCAGGAGATGTTTGATGAACTTAAAACAGCAGGGACTGTTCTTTACAGGGAAGTAAATTTCAGGCGTAAAGACGGCACACTCCGTAACGGGATATACTCTGCCAGGACAATCACCATTGCTGATGAAGAGTGCCTTGTCTTCGCCATGCACGACATTACTAAAAACAAACAGATGGCGGAGGAGCAGCGCAGGCTGGAGCAGCAATTATTCCACTCCCAGAAGATGGATGCAATCGGAAAACTTGCCGGAGGAGTAGCCCATGACTTCAACAATATCCTTGGGGGTATTCAGGGCCTTGTATCACTGATGCTTATTAAAAGCCCTCCAGATGACCCGATGCATAACAGACTGACAAAAATCGAGGAACAGATACAGAGAGGTTCATCCCTCACAAAACAGCTTCTCAATCTTGCGCATGAAGGTAAAAACGAAAAAACTGTAATTGACATCAATGAACTTCTCCGTAAAAGCGTTGAGATTTTTACAGAAACAAAAAAAGGCATTGAAATCAGTTTCAAGCCGGGGAGCAATATTCATCCTATTAAAGCTGACTCCGGGCAGATCGATCAGGTTATACTCAATCTTTTAATCAATGCGGATCACGCAATGCCTGATGGCGGATTTATAACTCTTCAAACAGATAATATTACTATCAATGAAAAAGACTCAAAAAGATTTGAACTGATACCCGGCGACTATGTAAAGATTTCTGTATCAGATACCGGGACCGGCATGGACAGCGGAACAGTGAAAAAAATCTTTGAACCATTCTTCACAACAAAAGCCGAAAGAGGGGGCACCGGTCTTGGACTCGCCTCAGCATACGGAATTATACGGAACCATGATGGGGTACTCAGCGTTTACAGCGAGCCTGGACACGGCAGCACATTTAATATTTATCTTCCTTCGTCATGCGAAGCAATTAAAGAAGAGAGTCTCCCGGTAAATAATATTTTTTACGGAAGCGGGACAATACTGATAGTTGATGATGAGCATTCGATACTTGAAGCAGTTTCTGAGATGCTTCATTTGCTGGGATACAGGGTTTTACAGGCTTCTTCAGGGGAGGAAGCGATCTCAATTTACAGTGAGCAGAAAGATACAGTAAGCCTTGTTATACTGGACATGATAATGCCTGTGATGAGCGGTTCCCAGGTACTCAAGGCTCTTCGTGAAATTGATCCTGAGGTAAAAGTCATTCTCTCCAGCGGTTACGTTATGCAGGGAAACGCGGTAAAAGTTCTTGCGGATGAATACAGCAGTTTTATGCAGAAACCCTATAGCATCATTGACCTGTCACGGCTTGTGCATGAAGCAATTAATTCATAACGGAGAGCCGGTTATATCACTGCTTCTTCAAAGACCCCGCGCAGGCATCACCCTCCTCCGCACCTTCGAGCCATTTTTTTAAATCAGCGGTCCGCTCTTCGGTGAGATCTTTCAGGAGAAAAAGCTGGCACATGGATCGTGCTGAACCTGCTCTGCTGCTGTATTCAGAGAACTTCAGTTTAATCTCCGCGTCACGGAACATAATCCAGAGGTTTTGTGATTCCTTCAGGTTACGGATAAATACTTTATCAGATTTATACTCTTTCAGTATCTTATTGTAGACTTCATTAAGCGCTGTGTCAGCAAGTTTGTAGTCCTGCATTGCTGCGTAGGTCATTTCAGCCTGGGTTTGTGAATAGAGGTTTACTGATAGAAAAACAACTATGATAAACAATACACTTCTGAATTTATTCATCGCAGACTACTCCTCTTTAATAAATTCCAGATACTTCCGGTCACATTTTTTAAAACAGATATACTGATTCATGGAATTCCCATAATTCTGTATAATGATTTTCCCGTCAAAATATATTCCTTCCACAGCTGCATTATCACCGCTGCGCAGAGTACCATTGAAAACAATATAAACCTGTTCATCACTTTTGTCAACAGCAAGTTTTCCTGAACTCTTTACACCTTTACCGCCGATTGAATAGGTATATCCGTTGTTTTCTTTTTTAATTGTTATAACTAAATCACAAGCCTGATCATCTGAGAGCTTATAGGTTCCGGAGTAATCGTGTTCACTGACCCTGGTATAATCTATAAGAATATACCTGCTCTTCCCTTTTTCTGTTACCTTCTGAAGTGTCGCCTTCATTTTTTCTGTTATCTGCGGGACATCATCAGGTGAAGCTTTTTTCCATACATTCTCATTTGCATGAGTATCACCAACCCATCCTGAACCTGCGCTGTAGACATTTACTGTTGCGATGAATGTATTATTGCCGTTATCATATAAACTCACTATCTGCGAAAAATCATACTCCTCACCTGTTGCATCTGTTGTGTAGTACCAGCCCTCTCTGTATTCAATGCCGCTGTCATCAATGGACTGGTGCCTGGTAATTTTCTTACCGAAAAATTTCATCACTGTCTCATCAATGTATGAAGCTTTGCTCTTTACCTGGTACTCTTTGCCGCCTTTTGTAAAACGCTTTTCATTGTTTTTGTAGTTGTGATAGATGCTGAACTCGATGAGTTTGATATCGCTGATTTTATCTTTGGCAAAAGGTTCAACGAAGACTTCGGAGAAGTTGCTGAAGAAGGTGTTGAACTGTTTCTTTTCGGAAGGTGTGAGTTTGACTTCTTTGCCTGGGGATTGGGCGAAGGCTGCCATAGTGATGGTTGTAAAAAGTAATACAAAAAATATTTTAATACTGTACTTTGTCACAAAATATTCTATTTTCATTAATTTCCCCGTTTATTATTATCTGCCTTTGTTATCCGGGTATCTGAATAAACTGCTCTGTAACTCAGGCAACTACAGAGCAGTTTAGCAACTCCGGGAATAATGCATACCAAACATAGTATTTATACAATAAAACATTAAAATTTTCTGATTGCCCTGTATCTTAGATTATTAGAATTAGCATTTCCTATACCAGTAGCACTGAAAGATGGGGAATATGGAAATTCTCCATAAAATCGAACAAAATAACAACTCGCTGGATAAGATACAATAGCACTGGCATAGGAATTAACCCAGAATTTGTATGTATTTGAAACATCAGAGCCAATTGTGTCATATTGAACAAGATTCGTAAATAANNTGATTCCATTTCGGTTACAGTCCCTATATACCAGTCATAAGGAGGGTAAGACCCGATAACAGACATAGCGTTGTTCCATCCTGTTATTACTACGTCCTCGGTATATGCCTCAAGGTATCTCCATCCATCAGAATAACTCCCTTTATCGTAAAAAATCCATCCGTTTGCAGATCCTCTGTCGCGTAATTCAAACTCGACCCATTTTACATAAAGAATAGTATCCTCTGTTATTTGAAATGCCCCAGTGCCTGCGTACACTGTTCCGCTCCCGTCAGCCTTTGTGTTCCAGCCGCCGAATTTAAAAGCTTCACCAGAGCCAACTGCCGGGGCTTTTATCAGATTCCCGGTATTACCAAAAACATTAACTGAGTCATTAAAACAATAATTATTATAGTCAACAGGCACAGTCCCGCCGGTAGCCCCGTTGGCAGAATATATAACCTTGATATATTTTCCACTTACATTAAAGGAATAAACAACAGAATCTCCCTTTGAAGAAGTGACGCGTATTTCAATTTTTTTTGAATCAACTGAAGCAAGACCGGACACGTTTTTAGCGCCGTTCATTTCGAGCCATGTACTTCCATCAACTCTATATTCAAGAATTGAATCTGCTTTAACAGGTATCGCCGATATATTCACTGACTCAGTGCCACTGCCGGCATTTATTGTATATGACGTCACCCCCCTGCTGAAATTGAAACCTATGTCAGCCGATGTTGAAGAATTTTTTACTGTCACACTCTGGAGAGCGGCATCCGCTTTATTCGCATCATTTATCATATCATCAAATCCGGCTTCACATCCTGCAATGAACAGGGACAGTACGATCAGCATTGTCATTTTTTTCAGTTTCATTTTAATTGCTCCTATAATTCAAACTTTATACCGAGACTTATAAAGCCCTCATAAAACGGCTTCATGCCTGAACTCTCATATAAAAAACCATAATCAGCTCCTGCAGAAAGAAACAGGTTTTCACCTTCAATAGAGATTGCAAGCCCGGCTGCCGCAACAGGATCAATTACAGTCTTCTCCGTTTCACCTGCAAGACTGGTATATTTCACAGAGGAATAAGACCCGCCAAGTTTTGCAAAAGGAAACAATGAAAACCAGTCGCCAATTAATAGGTGATAGCCCGCATATGCTGCTGTAGTGAACATTGTCATGCTGTCAGTATTCTTTTCTTCTTTCCCTTTAAACACGAAGTAACCGGAATTAATTCCTGCCTCAAAATTCTGAAACATGAAATTGCGTAATCCGACATTTAGCATCCCTCCGTAACCGAGACCAAACATCTCACCGAGATCTCCTGTGAGCACAAAAGCCGATGGCGCTGCTGACACAACAAGCTGCGTCGGCATCAATACGCGAACCCTCTCTGATTCGCTCCCCAGATCATCCTCTGTTGTTATTTCAATTTTATAAACAGATACATTAGCAGGAACTGTGTATTCAGGCCTTTTCACTGCGGCAATTTTACTTTTACCTTTATCATCAATATTGTATATGTTATATCCTTTTACTTTTCCGTCATNNTCTGTCTTTTGATTCATCCCATCTTAAACTTATCCTGCCATTATCGGTTTCACGGGTAATCCCCTGAGGTTTATCCGGCGGGAGGTTTTTTGTTTTAAACTTCAGTTCATTGCTTGGCTCAGATTCATTCCCTGCAGAATCAATTGCTGTTACAATCATGAAGTATTCTGTATTGCTGCTGAGGTTCTTTATCGTGGCAGAAGTGTCCCCTGTTGTATCTGCGGGCTCATATTTATCAGACTGTTTCTTCTTTATAAACAGCTTATATCTCTTAACCGGATCATAAGGGGGGAGCCACTTGAGACTTATCCTGTCTGTCTCAATATTCCCATCAGGCTGAAGTCCCGAGGGATTCTTCTCTGCCATGAAGAGAACTTCATTTCTTTTAAGGGTAAACTCCTCGGGGCTGAAGAGCTCTTTCCGGAATGTATAGCTCTCCCTGTCTTCATCAACAAGGTGTGCCACAATCCCTTTGCCATCCCTCTTCTGAACATATATCTTCCCTAACTTAAGTTCAGTGTAAAGTATACGCATAATACTGCTGCGCTGAATCTGCCTGGTCTTTTTCTCCTCTGTACGAATTGTGACTGAAACTGCACCATCAGATATAATTGTCCCCTCAACAATAGACCCGTCTTTCAAAAACACAGCTTCCGCTGAAAGGGGTAGCCCGGTAAAAGTAATAAACATTACTGCTGCACCGGCAGAGATAAGCACTTTTTTACATTCAATAAAACTCATTTAATCACCCTCAAATCATTTCTCATCACCGGCTTTCGAAATATGAGACATACCGATTATATTCATCATAAAATTTCTTTTTTAAATACAACACTTTGATTTAAAAAATACTCTTTTAAGACCTGCATAAAAAGACGAGTTTCATGCAATATCAAAATTAATGACTCGTCTTATGACAGCCTTCTCAAATTATTAAATATATTTTATTAGAGCCTTTTTAAAAACTCCTCACAGGGCGCCCCATAAAATTTCCCATGGACTTATCCTGCTGCCCCTGTGTTACAGGATTTTTTGTTAAACCATACCAGAATGCATAATCAAGAGCAGCGCCATTAGTGGAAGTCCAGTATTCATAATAACTGAATCCACCCTGATATGTTACTGTATACATGTCATATGCGATATTCCTCAGACTCTGCATATCCGCTAATGTCGGCAGATACCATCCTGTATGACCGCCGGATATATAACTGGAACATAGATTGTTTATTTCAAGCCATAATCCCCTACCGCCAGACATTCCCGTCCCTGCGACGTTTGCAGGAGCTACTTCTTTATATCTCCATCCATCTGAATAAGCCGGCTTAGTCTCAAAGATCCATCCCCCTGCCGGCCCTCTGTCTCCAACAGCCAGCTCCACCCACTGCGCAGACATTGTTACATTTGATGTAATCACAAATGAACCGCTGCCGTCATCATACAGATCTCCTGTGACTGAATTTTTCCACCTGCAGCGGTAAGCCGCAGTCCCGTAAGCTACTTTTAAAAGAAATCCATGAGTATCAAGCCATGAGGATTTCACAGGGACAGTGCTGTCCTGGTAATACTGTTCCGCAGAAGGAGTGACTCCGCTTGTGGACCCGCTTTCCACATATGTAACAGTGAATTTCGGTTTTTCAGTCCACTTCGCATATAGAGTCAACGTATTGTCAGGCATATTACAAATATCACCTGCCTGGTAAACAGTTCCCATGCACGCCGCATCGGTACACCACCCTGCGAAATTATAATTTGTTCTGACAAGCCCATTGGTATTGCCAAGTACAGTCACGTTCTGTCCATACGCATACGAGTTGGACTCAAGGGGAACACTTCCGCCGGTACTTCCGTTACCGTTATATGTAACAGGGTAAGCAATGCCCCACTTGGCTGAAAGTATGATATTACTTTTACCCATGAGTATCATCTCTCCCGGCTTATAGACTGTTGATGAAACAATATACCAGCCCATAAAGGCATAACCGGTTTTATAAAGCCCCCCGGTATTATCCTTAACAGTCACATACTGCCCCTCCTGATAGCTGTTCCCGTCAGTTGGCACGCTCCCACCTGTTCTCCATAGATCGTCATAAGTAACAGTGTAGGTCGGATTGGATGTCCATTTCGCATAGAAAGTTATATTTGAACTGCCGACAGTATACTGCGTCCCTGATGCATAAACAGTACCGTTTCCTCCAGAGCCAGCTGTCCACCCTGCAAAGGTATAACCGCTCCTTGTAAGGGACCCTCCGCTCATTACAATAACAGTTGTTCCGGAAAGATATGAATTACTGTCAACTGGAACACTCCCTGTTCCTTCGTTACTGTTATATGTTACTGTATAAGTGGGGTCAGATATTACATTGATAAGGCAATTCTTTGTGAATCCCCCGTCTGCAGTCGCTACAGTAACTGTAGAGGTCCCCACTGTAAGCCCTGTAACGGTACCACTGCTGTCAACAGAGACAGCAGAACCATTGCTGCTCTTCCATGAGAGTGTCTGGTTGGTTGCATTTGACGGTAGTATTGCAGCTGTAAGTTTTTCCTGCTTCCCGATATTTATTGTAGTTAATCCTTTATTGATATTAACCCCGGTTACAGGAACTGCAACTGACACAACAGTAATTGTTGCAGTTGCAGTTTTAGCGCCGTCTACAGATGTAGCTGTAATTGTAACCGGCCCGCCTTCAGCTATTCCCTTTACAGAACCGGTAACATCCACTTCTGCAATTGATGTATCACTGCTCTGCCATGTTACTGTCTGGTTCGTGGCATTTGACGGAGTCAGGAGAGCGAAAAATCTTTCAGATTCACCTGTTTTAATAATTGTACCGGTTTTGTTCAGGGATAATGCCGTAACCGCAACAGGCGCTGCTGCTATATTGAATATACATGCTGCTTTTATTCCGTTCGACGAAGTTACTGAAATAACAGCGCTCCCCGGCTGTTTGGCAGTGACAAGACCGGCTGCATCAACCGACGCTGTATCAGGAGCGCTGCTTGTCCAGGTAATGTTCTGATCTGTTGCATCAGAAGGGAATATTTCACAAACAATCTGTTCTGTACCATATATGCTGTTTATCGTATCTGCCACAAGGGAGGATGAGCTCTTGCTTAAAGTTACCGATGTAACAGGTACCGGTTTTTCAACAACCGTAACTTTACACTGAGCGCTGAATCCCCCCTCTTCAGTTGTCACCGTTATTGTCGCTTCAGCAGTAACGCCATGAGCCACAACAGCGACAGCATTGACCAAACCGTTATTGTCTACTGTGGCAACACTTGAATCGCTGCTTGTCCAGATAACATTTTTATTTTTAGTTTTTGAAGGAGCAATTATTGCATAAAGCTGCTCGCTTCCCAGGCTGACTATTGTGGTACTTTTTTTAAGGCCCACACCCTCTACCGGTCCGGTAAAGTAGTTCTGCGCCTGGTAGAATGAATCACCGCAGGCCGTCATAAAAATTGCTGCTGATATTAAAATAAAATATAATAATCTTCTTCTCATTTTAAACTCCTGTCTTCCGGAGATCTCTTGTTAAAAAATAAATTCAACGCCGAATGAAAAACCGGTATAACTCATCCTTCCGCTATTCTGGAATATCATTGAATACTCAGCTCCGCCGGAAAGATCAATATCCTCCGATATTTCAAAATGGAGATAACCTCCGGCAGAGACCATCGGGTCAAAACTACTGCTTGTCGTGATGGTGGTTATAAGCGGATCTGTTTTATCCCGCACAATATACTTTATTACGTCATAACTCCCGCCCACCTTCAGAACAGGCATCAGTGAAAAAGAATAAAAAAGCGGCAGATGGTAATCCAGTTTAAGAAGAAACGGAATCATAGTCATACTCTCAATCTCCTCTGAACATCTGAACATCAGGTAACCTGTCTCTAATCCTACACTGTACCTCTTTTTCAAAACACCGGCATCGAGCAGTCCGCCATAGCCGTATGATGCCAGTTCAGCCATATTCCCCAGCGGTGTTATGTAAGCACCCATGGCTCTTATGTATATTTTATATCCGGCATCATACACAGCCTTGATCTCATCTGATTCAGTAAACAGATCATTGACCGCCACAACAGAAAACCAGTGTCTCCCCTCTGCGGGAAAATCATTCAGCACGAATTTGCTGCCTTTTGATGTCCCCTTCTTTTTCCTTTCACTTCCCTCTGTTTCATATATAGTATATGACTTCACACGGCTATCCGTGTCGGAAACATCTTTCCATGTCAATGTCAGAGTCACGGTTTTCCCGTCTTCAGAATTCTTTTCTATTATATTCAATTTCTCCGGGGGCACCGGGAGTGTATTAACAACGAGTTTTTCGCTGGGGAGAGATTCTTCTCCAGTGTCAGAAATTGCAGTTGCATATAATTCGTAACTCCAGCTTTTCCTCAGATTTTTAATTGAAATAGTTAAATCATCAGTTTCTGAAACAAGCCTGAACTTCTCCTCTTTACTCTTAACATCTCGCATGTAGATCCTGTAGAATTTAGCAGGCTTGAATGGCGGGCTCCAGGACAGATTTATTGTTTCAATTGATGCAACCCCCGCGAGGTCAGTGGGATTAGTCCTGGCAATGAACATTACCTTACGGCGCGGTATTGTAAACTCCTCCGGTTTGGTAATATCCTTTCTGAAAAAATAATCATCCCTGTCCTCATCAATCTGGTATCCTTCAATTACTTCACCTGTTGTCAGCCGGGCATAGACCTTACCAAGATAAAGATCGGTATATATAATTCTCATAATATCAGTGCGATCAATCCGTTCAACAGTACCGGTTTCACCCTTAACAGAAATTGTTGCCACATCATCAGCCACAATGGCTCCCTTAATAATCGAACCGTCCTTTTTAAAAACAAATTCCGCAAATCCGGACATAGGGGTACTTAGCAGTATTATACAAACAGAAACTGCAGCAGGCCAGTACTTCATATTACTTCCTCTTTATAAATCTTTAAAGCCTTTATATGTA
>DINC01000090.1:0-170 GCA_002425885.1 Spirochaetia bacterium UBA5550
ATTTTGTAAAGAAGAGGTTAATATATGGAACCAGGTGAGATTTTAAAACGTGAAGCCTTTGATAACTTTATTACAATCTTTATTCCGGGTGCTTTGGCACTCCTGCCATATAATTTCATACTGATCTATTATTCTCCTTATGTCGCTGATTTCTGGAAAAATTATAATGC
>DINC01000090.1:213-2726 GCA_002425885.1 Spirochaetia bacterium UBA5550
CAGTTTATATTTCGGTATATGTATTTTTCTCTCTTTTCGTTGGCCTGATTATAGAGGGCCCTGGAATAAGATTGGAGACGTTCTGGGATTGGCTGCTTGATAAGGATGAAAAAAGGCAGCATATTGAAAAGTGGAGATCGTATCTCAAGCTGACATTAACACACGAATTGATTGCTCAGAGATATTTAAGCGGCAAGGTTATTGGATTGAAGTTTGAACTTAATATAACTATATCTCTACTTCTCGTTAATATCGGAGCTATATGGCTTTATCAGCTAAAACAGTTCTGCAGTTTGACTCATTTTTTTATGCTATCAACTTCACTCTTGTTACTGAATATTTATATATTGTGGGAATCGTACAGATCCGCTTTACTACTCAGTGATACCAGGAGTCTGATACTCGAAGCAATTGATGAGGGAAAGGAGGTTCAGTAAAAGATTATGAAACACATCCGCCTCTTTTCATACAAACTTTCAAACGATTCAGGCTTCGCACCCAATCCGTTCTGGGGGATGCTGACGCTCGCGGCATGCAAACCGAAGATCAGGGAATCGAAACTCCCGGGGGACTGGATTGCCGGCTTCACATCAGGCAAGCTTAACAGTGACCCCGTTGGTGGTGAAAGGCTTATATACCTGATGCAGGTAACAGATAAGATATTGATCTCCGAATACTGGAATAATCCCGCGTATGAGAAGAAGAAACCTGCTCCGGATGCAGGCCTGAAGAATTCAGTTGGTGACAATATATACAAACCCATTGCTGAAATCCCTTTGTCGTATGATGACTTTGAACAGATACCGAACAGAAGCCATAAAGAGAAGAATAAGATAAAAGACCTCAGCGGCAGGTATGTGCTGGTATCAAAAAAGTTCTGGTACTTCGGTTGTAAGCCCCTTGATATCCCCTCTGAGATTCGCCCTTTAGTCCCGCCGGGGCAGTCATCGCANNCGGCGGCTTTTATTTCTTATATAGAATCCAGTTTTAAAAAAGGGATTCATAACAACCCTACTGGCTGGAAAAATCACGAACCGGTATGCGCGAAATAATGAAGATAATCTTAAGCAGAAAGGGGTTTGACTCAAGCTACGGAGGGCAGGCGAGCCCCATACTACCTGACGGAACATTGCTGTCTTTGCCTATACCTTTGAAGAAGGATAAACATCATTACACGCAGCTAAAATACAAAGATAAGTCATATTATGATATAATCTGTGAATTAAAGGATAAGCCTGCTGTTAAGGATTATTATACATGCCACCTTGACCCCGATATAAGGCCCGATGTTATTGAAAGAGCAGAAGGATGGAGTGCACTCTTCGGCCAGTCCGACAGCGCTGAGGGACACCTGCGGAATAATAATATAGGCCCAGGTGATCTGTTTCTGTTCTTCGGGTGGTTCAGGGATACTGAGATAATAAACTGGAGGCTTCAGTATAAGAAAGACGCCCCGGATCTCCATGTCGTATACGGATATATGGAGATAGGTATGAAGTATGATGATTATTCGCAGTTTCCTGCTCATGCCATGTATCATTCGCATGCGAGCGAAAATAGATTGAATAAAAAAAACTGTATATACGAAGCAGCTGACAGGCTTTCAATTGATCCGTCGAAGCCGGGAGCTGGTACGTTCAATTTTAAGAAAGAACTTGTGCTTACTAAAGAAGGGGAATCAAGGAGCCGGTGGCTTCTCCCGGATTTCTTTAAAGATGTTAAAATATCATATCATTCAGAGAATTCATTTAAGGATGGATATTTCGACTCCGCGAAGAAGGGGCAGGAGTTCGTGATTGAGCCGGATGATAATGTTATGAATTGGGTAAAGAATTTATTCGGGGATTGAGGTGTAAAAATGTCAAACTACACATGGATACCAATATACAAAGAACTCTCTGTTAAACTTCTGGAGTTCGAAAACAGGCAGAGCGATCTCCTCGATATAATTAAAAAAATAGCATCAACCGGCATCCCTATGATACCGATACAGGATAAGCACTCTGCAACTGAAATAGCAGAACTCACAGAAATTGATCCTTTTACTTTTTATTCCTGTTTTAATCGCGGCATTACCAATGATAACCGGAAGCAGATTCTCGCANNAACTGAAGGATCTGTTTAATCTTAAATCCGATCTTCCGGATGATTTCGACGGTATTCCGGTTATGACAAACCAGAAATCCTGGTTCTTTGCTTATAAATATGATCGGGGTGAGAAAGATATAAAACTTCTATGGAAGTTATTCAGAGAAGCGGTCACTTCAGAAATAACAGAAAGCACTTTCAACAGCGTCTTGAACATTAAAGGAGTAAGGATAAACATAACTATCGGCCTCTTCTGGATAATGCCTGACAAATACCTGAGCCTTGACAGTGTGATGAAGGAATACTCAGGCATAGACTTTGACAGGCTGGATTATAATAAATATTATGAAGTGATGGATATCATAAAGCAGAAGTTTCCCGGCAGTAGTTTTGAAACAATCTCTTATGATGCATGGATATCAAAG
>DINC01000136.1 GCA_002425885.1 Spirochaetia bacterium UBA5550
CATTCCCGTGAAGACGGGAATCTATCGTTTTGTTAAATTTTTTAATTCATTAAACAAGAAAAAATAATACCGGAGTTGAACTTGAAATTTATCGCGGACTTTCATATACATTCTCATTTCTCCATTGCCACAAGTAAAAAGCTTGTGCCGGAGTATCTTGAATACTGGGCGCGTTTGAAGGGGATTAATGTTATAGGTACAGGTGACTGCATTCACCCCGGCTGGCAGCAGGAACTGGCGGAGAAGCTTGAACCCTGCGGGAACGGGCTCTTCAGGCTGAGGAATGAGTACAGGCTTGAGGAGTCGAAGAGGCTCAGACATGAATTCATTCCTGATGAAATTTTCTTTATGCTTACAGGTGAGTTAAGCAGCATATACAAGCGTGACGGAAAGGTGCGCAAAGTGCATAATATATGCGTGTTTCCCGATATGGACTCACTGAAAAAAGTTCAGTCACGCCTTGATGAGGCTGGAAATATCAGGTCTGACGGCAGGCCTATACTCGGAATTGATTCAAGGATAATCCTGGATATGGTGCTTCAGTCATCATCTGAGTCTTTTATTATTCCGGCACATATATGGACACCCTGGTTTTCGGTGCTCGGTTCAAAATCGGGATTTGATACAATTGAGGAGTGTTATGGGGATCTTACGCCGGAAATTTTTGCAGTGGAAACAGGACTCTCCTCTGACCCTGAGATGAACTGGCGGTGTAGTTTTCTCGATTCATTTAGGCTTGTATCAAATTCCGACGCGCACTCCCCGGAGAAGTTGGGCCGTGAGGCCAATCTTTTTGACACTGAGCTTTCATACTTCGGCATCTATCACGCTTTAAAACATGATAAAGGATTCAGAGGTACCATAGAGTTTTATCCTGAAGAGGGGAAATATCATTACGACGGCCATCGCAACTGCGGTATAGTGTGGAATCCCCTGGAGACTCTGACGCACGGAGGGATATGCCCTGTGTGCGGGAAAGAGGTGACAAAAGGGGTGATGTACCGTATTGCCGAACTGGGGGACAGGAGTGATGTTCCTGATTCCATAAAAAAAGATTTTTATTCAATTACACAGCTTCCGGACCTGCTGTCAGAAGTGATGAGGCAGAAAAGCAGTTCATCGAAAAGTGTAATGAGCGAATACTTCAGGGTTATCCATGCTCTCGGCTCGGAGTTTCACCTTTACCTTGATTCAGACATTGATGAGATAAACAGCTCCGGAGGTGAACTTCTTGCTGAAGGGGTGCGCAGGCTGAGAAACGGTGAGGTTCATCTTAAAGGGGGTTATGACGGGGAGTTCGGTGCAGTAAAGGTCTTTGATGAAGGTGAACTGGATACTTTTAAATCAAAATCACTCTTTAAAGATAAAACCGGTGTTGAACTGCACCCGGTTCAGAAAAAGAAATCAGTGGAATTTGATGTAGCGGAGTTCAGAAGGATCTCTGCGATGAATAAAGTATCTGAGGCAGAGGCTGCTCAGCCGGTTCCAGAAAAAGAGAATGGAGGAGTCACATCTGAACAGGCCGCTGCCGTGAATTTTTCAGGCGGGCCCGGTATGGTTATTGCGGGGCCCGGTGCAGGCAAGACTTTTCTCATTGTTGAGCGGATAAAACGGATCACTGATGAAGGCGTTCAGCCGTCAAAGATAGCTGTGCTGACATTTTCAAATAAGGCTGCTGATGAACTGAGGGAGAGGCTTGGGGAAGCATTAAGGGGAGATGGGCTCCATGTATCAACTTTCCATTCTCTCGGACTGAATTTTATCACCGGGCACCCGGAGCTGTTCGGTCTAAGTGAAGGTTTTATAATCCTCAATGATGAGGAGAGGCTCCATCTTCTTAAAAATTTATTTCCTGAAAAAACTTCCGGCGCGGGAACTCTTCTCCGGAAAATTTCAGCATATAAGCAGGGGATTGAAACAGATATTGAACCTGCGATTATTTACATATATAACAGCTGTTTGATTGGCAATAATTTTATTGATGTCGATGATCTTATCTATCTCCCGCCTGTTATGGCTGAGGCCTGCGGGGAGTTGAGGAGTGTTCTCTCCGCGCGGTTTACTCATGTTGTGATAGATGAATTTCAGGATATAAATTTTATGCAGTACAGATTTATCCGGCTCCTTGCCCCGGGCAGCGGCGCTGATATTTTTGTTATCGGAGATCCGGACCAGTCGATATACGGTTTCCGGGGCGCTGCTCCTGAATATATCCACAGGCTTAAATCGGATTATCCGGAACTCAGGGAATTTATGCTGAAAAAAAGTTTCAGGTGCAGCGCCGTAATTCTCAGGGCTGCGGGCCAGATTCTCGGCAGGGGTGAATATCTCTCTTCTGACAAAAAGGGTGTGAAGCTGATAATCAGCGAAATGGCCAGCGACAGGAGCGAGGCGGACTGGATTGCCTCAGAAATTGAAAGGATGGTCGGCGGAGTGAGGAGCTTTTCCATGGACAGCGGAATGGCAGACGGCGAAAACCGGGGGAGGGGATTCGGTGATTTCGCGGTGCTGTGCAGATCCTCATTTATGTTTGAATGTTTCCGTGAAGCTTTTATGAACCACGGCATTGCGTACAAGGTCGCAGGGAGCAGGCCCTTCTATGAATTTGAACCGTATAAATCTGTCATACAGCAGATAAGAAGTATTCTGACCGGAATTAACTCCGGTGAAGAAACCTCTGACGCACTTAAAAAGCTTATGGATGATCTCCCCGTTGCTGAACTGATAATAAAACTTCTGGAACAAAACGGAACAGAATTCGACAGAATGAGAGTTCAATCGGCCTTCGGCAGAATGCGGAGTTATGATGACTTTCTGCGTACTCTCCCGCTGCGGACAGGTGAGGATGATTATCTCCCCGATTACGAGGCGGTTTCACTGATGACAATACATTCAGCAAAGGGACTTGAGTTCGATACTGTTTTTATACCTGGATGTGAGGATGATATAATTCCGTTTAACCTTTTCGGTGCTGATATGTCAGATTTATCAGAGGAGGAGAGAATATTTTACGTTGCCCTGACGCGGGCGAAAAAACAGGTTTACCTCACATCTGCTCTTAAAAGATGGTATAAAGGGAAAATCCTGGAAGCAGGAAGAAGCAGGTTTATTGACAGGATCGAAAAGGGTATAATTGAGGCAAAAAAAAGAACCCCGTTTAAGAAAAAAGAAGATGACGGGCAGCTGAATTTATTCTAATATATATGTATAGACCTGTTGCAGTATCGCAATAAGTCTTATATCATGTTAATCGGGAGGGTGACATGAAAATTGAAAGTGATATACCAAGATCAGGGTTTGCTCTGAAAGGTGTTGTTGAAACAGGGCGGAAAAATCTTAAAGAGATGTCAAAAATACCTGATGAAGACATGGTAAAACCTGTTGAACAGAAGGTATTTAAAAATCCTGAACCATCCTCATTAAAAGGGTTTAATCTCGACAAACTTGCGTGACAGGGAAGTTTTCTGCAAGGTTTCTGACATTTTCAGCCAGTTCTTCGCTGTTATATTCAATGAATTTTCTGAATATAGCAGGGGGAGCCGAATAAAACTCCACCATCTCATCTTTGACCGGATGTTTGAATGACAGCCATGCTGAATGCAGCAGAATTGAATCTCCCGCTGAATTTTTTGAACCGTATTTTTTATCCCCTGTTACAGGTTTACCTGACCCCGCAAGCTGTGCCCGAATCTGGTGTTTTTTCCCTGTATCCAGTTTAATCAGTAATAGAGAGAAATTTTTCTCTTTAAGTAATTCAAGGTAATAAAGAACAGCTTTCTCTGACCTTGATGAAGCAGCAGGCACAATGTGTGTAACATCACGGTCTCTCTCAAGAAAATTTTCCACCCTGTTCCACCCCGGATTTATTTCTGAGCTGTTTTCAACTACAGCAAGGTAGAATTTTTTTATTCTCCCTGAGGTGAACTCCTTCTGAAGCCGTGCGGCAGCTTTTGAAGTCCTGGCAAAAACCAGCAGTCCGGAAACCGGCCTGTCAAGCCTGTGTACAAGTCCAATGAAAGCTTCACCCTGTTTGTTAAACTTAACGCGGATATATTCTTTAATCATCTCCAGAAGTGATGTTTCACCGGAGTAATCACCCTGCGTAAGCGTTCCGGCTGCTTTATCAGCTACTATTATATGATTGTCTTCATAGATTATATTCAGTTTATTCATAAAAATCCGGTTTTGTCATCGCGATGAGCCCTTCGGCAGGCGGTTAGTGAGCCAGCCGAACTGCTCAGGATAAACTCCGCGACGTGGCGATCCGTTTCTGTTCCTATAGTTTATTTTTTTAGATTAAAATATTTTATTCATTAACAGGTTGCTTCACTACGTTCGCAATGACAATGTTTTTTTATTTCTGTGCCGGAGCGAAAATAAAAAAAATTTTTTAAGTTTTTCCAAAATCTGCTTGCAAAAAAAAGGCCGTTGTCAGATATAAGACAAGTCTTCGGGCGAGCGTGGTGGAACTGGCAGACACGCCAGACTTAGGATCTGGTACCGCAAGGTGTGGGGGTTCGACTCCCTTCGCTCGCAAACAGATGACAAACACTGCGGGAATAACTCAGTGGTAGAGTGCAAC
>DINC01000140.1:0-2701 GCA_002425885.1 Spirochaetia bacterium UBA5550
AAAGAATCTTGCTGCTCGTAAGCAAGATAGTTCTCTGACATATTGAAATTTTCAATATTGCATAAAATATATAGGAGGTTTTTATGAATAAAATAGAGAGAGTGAGAGCGGCAATAAAGGGTGAGGAAGTGGATCGTATCCCTGTGNNTATGAATAAAAAATTTGATTGGGATTTTTTAAAGGCAGGCTTAAGACCAAGCTATTATGCAGAAGCTTGGAATTGCCGAGTTCGATTCTTCCCAGATAAGGTCCCAGAATTAGAAACCTACGTTGTCCATAATGCTGACGATCTTGAGCGTCTTGATAAAGTTGATCCAAAAACAGGTGTACTTGCAGAACATGTCAAAGTAGCCAAAGAGCTCCATAGGGAACTCAGAGGAAAACAGTTGTTTGTGATGACTTTATTCTCACCTCTTACTGTAGCAGGCAGACTAGCTGGTGGAGTTGTAAATACACCGTCAGAATATCAAAATCTTCTAACTTTGATTAAAGAGAATCCAAAAGCTGTACACCAAGGTCTGACTGTAATAACTGAAACATTATGTGACTATGCAAGAGAACTCATCCGGGCTGGAGCCGATGGAATATATCTTAGTACAAGTGTATGGTCCGGTGGTGTATTAAGCGAAAAGGAATATAGAGAATTTGCGAAACCTTATGAGTTATCAGTATTAGATGCGGTTAATCGAGAAGGAGCTACTTTCAATATAATGCATATCTGCCGTGAAAACATTCAATTTGAGCTCTTTTCCGATTATCCCGTAGATATTTTTAATTACGAAACAACATCGCCTAATAATCTAAGTCTGCGAGAGGCTATGGGAAAGACAAAAAAAGCACTTTGGGGAGGGTTGGATCATAGAAGAACGCTAGTTGAAGGGCCAATCGAAAAAATTACCGAGGAAGTCCACACCGCGCTTGATCAAACTGGTGGGAAAAGGTTTTTCCTTGGACCTGGGTGTACCAGCAGCTCACTTATTCCAGATGCTCACTATATTGCAGCGCGAGAGGCTATTTCTACATGGCGGAAGTGAAATTGATAACTGATTAATATGACAAAAGATATTTCCCTGAGGAGGACTTTCGAAGAATCAATTAATGTAATAAGAGGTAAGTTGTGTCCTATTTGTAGCATATATTACACAACTTTCTTTCCACAAGGGAATGGGAAAAACACAAATGAAGATCATGGAATTCAAACTATGATCAAGGATAAGTGAATACTATGAACAGGGTTGTTGAAAAAATACTTGCAGGGGATGTTAAAACTGTCGCTCAATTAATGCGGGATGTGGATGACGATGTCCCTGGGGTTAAAGAATACTTGAAAACTCTATATAAGCATACCGGCAAGGCCTATATTATAGGTATAACGGGTGTTCCTGGGGCTGGTAAAAGTACGCTTGTCGCTAGTTTAATAAAACATTTGAGAATGATTAATAAAACCGTTGGCATAATTGCTATAGATCCTACAAGTCCATTTACAGGAGGGGCAATTCTTGGCGACCGTGTCAGAATGCAACAGCATAATTTGGATGACAATGTATTTATTAAATCTATGGCAACAAGAGGAAGTTTTGGCGGTCTTTCTAGATCCACGCGCAGCGCAATCAACATTTTAGATGCGATGGGAAAAGATTACGTAATTGTTGAGACAGTTGGAGTCGGGCAGGATGAGGTAGATATAGTTAAAGCTGCTCATACTACCATCGTTGTATTAATACCTGGTATGGGTGATAACGTTCAGGCTATTAAAGCAGGAATTTTGGAGGCAGGAGATATCTTTGCGATTAATAAAGCTGATATACCCGGAGCAGATAAAACCGCTAGAGATATTAGCATGATGATGGATGTGAATCAAAGCAGATTCAAGGCGGACAATTGGAGGCCTCCAATTGTAAAAGTGGAGGCAATATCTGATAAAGGGGTGACGGAGTTAATTCAGGAAATAAATAATCATAGAAATCATATAGAAAACCTTTCTTCTGAGCGTAAAATTCAAAAGCAAAGAGAGAAAATTCGTGAAGAATTGCTAGAAATTGTCAAAGATAGGATTCTTCAGGAAGCATTGAATCAAATCAACAAGGACAATATTTTACAGAAGACTGTGGAAGATATTATAACGGGGGAAACGGATCCTTATTCTGCATGCGAAATGAAGATACTGCCCAAAATATTAGCGAGACAAACTATGTCTTGAATCTTAACTTTTTGTTCAGCTATCCGAATTGTAAATAGTCATCTATAGCGACTTAAAAGGGTGACTGTTGTGCAGCTGTACGAAAGGAGAGGAAAATGAATTTCTCTAAAACNNGAAACTTCTCTATTGGGAAACCAGAGAGTTCCAAAATTTGATCTACGGCCAGAAACTTATGGAACGATAGATGAAGCCAGTTCTGTCCTTGGCGTTGCCAGAGGTATGACGGATAATGTAACAATTAAAGATATCATCCTTCAGGTACAGAAAGATCTCCTCGTTGTGGGGGCTGAAATGTCGACTCCAGTGGGAGAAATCTGGAGACTTAAAAAAAGAATCGAAGCGGCTGATGTTGCTAAGATTGAAGACATCATTGATGAGTTACAAGGTGGTGTTGTTATCTCACAAGAGTTTATCTATCCAGGGAAAAACGCGATTTCTGCTCAGATCGATGTAGGACGGACAGTAATCCGTAGGGCTGAACGTAGAACCGCAGAACTCAAA
>DINC01000140.1:2779-2924 GCA_002425885.1 Spirochaetia bacterium UBA5550
CCAATAATTTGCTAAACAATCCAAATATTCATAAGTATATGAATAGACTGGCTGATATGCTTTTTGTTTTAGCAAGATATGCAGAAGAAAAAGGATAAAGTAGATAGTAAACGTTCATTTTGATTAAAAAGTCTTGAAGCGATGA
>DINC01000366.1:0-6475 GCA_002425885.1 Spirochaetia bacterium UBA5550
GAAAGCGAATGAATTGAATGATAACTTGAATGAAATTTCTGATGATGTTCAGAATGATGGGAAAGTTGCAACTGTTAAAAGCGGCTCCGGTGAAGGAGACAGACTTGATCTTGTAGAACTTAAATCGAAGACTATCAACGAATTATATACCATTGCCAAAGACATGGGGCTCGAAAGAGTATCAGGTCTTAAAAAACAGGATCTGATTTTCGAAATACTTAAAGGTAAGACCGAGCAGAAAGGGCTTATTTTTGCAACAGGTGTTCTTGAGATACTTGCTGACGGATACGGATTTTTGAGGTCTCCAAATTACAATTACCTCCCAGGGCCGGATGATATTTATGTTTCTCCTTCGCAGATAAGATTATTCAGTCTTAAAACAGGAGACACAATTGCAGGTCAGATCAGGCCTCCAAAGGATAATGAAAGATTTTTTGCTCTTTTAAGAATTGAAGCAATAAATTTTGAAAACCCTGAAAATCTTAATCGAAGGGTGATGTTTGATGATCTTACACCTCTCTATCCGCAGCAGAGAATTGTCCTTGAAACAGAGACCAATGAGATAGAGATGCGTATCATGAATCTCATGACTCCCATAGGCAAAGGGCAGAGAGCATTAATCGTTGCTCCCCCAAGAACAGGTAAAACTGTACTTCTGCAGAAAATTGCGAATTCAATCACAAAAAACCATCCTGAAGTTTATCTTATTGTTCTCCTTATCGATGAGCGTCCTGAAGAGGTTACTGATATGGAGAGATCTGTAAAAGGAGAAGTCGTTTCATCTACATTTGATGAGCAGGCAACAAGGCACGTCCAGGTTGCCGAGATGGTTATTAATAAAGCCAGAAGGCTTGTTGAAAGGAAAATGGACGTTGTCATACTCCTTGATTCAATAACACGCCTTGCAAGGGCATATAATCAGGTTGTGCCTACAAGCGGTAAGATACTCTCCGGTGGTGTTGATTCAAATGCTCTTCATAAACCTAAAAGATTTTTCGGTGCTGCCCGTAACATAGAGGAGGGTGGAAGCCTCACAATACTTGCTACGGCACTTATTGATACCGGCAGCAGGATGGATGAGGTTATCTTTGAGGAGTTCAAAGGTACAGGTAACAGTGAACTTCACCTTGACAGAAAGCTTTCTGACAGGAGGATTTTCCCGGCTATCGATATTAATAAATCCGGGACACGAAAAGAAGAATTACTGCTTGACGAAGAGGAACTAAATAAATTATGGGTATTAAGGAAGGCTCTCGCTTCAATGAGTGCAACTGAGGCCATGGAACTTCTCGTAGAGAAGATGAGGGCAACCAAGAATAATAAGGCATTTTTCAAGGCTATGAATACGGCCTGATAAATGCGGAAAATTGAAATAATTCAATATACAGGAGTTAAAATCTTATGAAACCTGGTATACACCCGGAATATGTTGAAACAACAATAAAGTGCGCATGCGGGAATGAGATCCATACAAGATCAACTGTAAAGGACCTTCATGTTGAGATATGCTCAAACTGTCACCCTTTTTATACAAAGAAGCAGAAGCTTATTGATACAGCCGGCAGGGTTGAGAAATTCAAAAAGAAATACAATATCAAGTAATAATAACAGGAAAGATGAACGGGAAACTGTTCATCTTTTTTTTATAAACTTCAGATTCCTGAAAAATCCGTTAACACCTGCCAATGATATCATAATAAGAATTGAGCCTGAAATAATGCGTATAGTAACGGGCTCGGAAAAGAAAATCACCCCGAGAAAAATTGCAAAAATAATCCTTGCCGATGATATTAAAGAGCCTGCTGTGGCGCTTATATGTTTATATCCTGCCGTAAGAAGTACCTGCCCGATAAAAGAAAGGATTGCAATTGTAAAGATATGCAGTATAAAAATTCCGGACGGCATCATAAATTTATTTATCAGCATAATGCCGGCAACTGCTGAACCAATTGTGAACATGTATAAAAGAATTGTCTGCGTGTAATCGGTTTTTCGCGCTTCGCGTAAAAATGAAATCCCGATACCTGCGGTTATCCCTGATAGAAGGGCGTATATATCACCTTTATTCACAGAACCGGGGTTGCTCCCTTCGGGTATTACTACAAAATAAATTCCTGCCAGTACAAGAATCAGAAAGAATAACAGATCCCGGGGAATCTTTTCTTTTGTGATAAATGGTGATATCAGAAACACAAAGACAGGGTAAGTCATGTTCAGCAGGTTTGTATTGCTTACAGTGGTGTACTGTACACCAAGGAAAAAGAAAATTACCGAGGTTGTATTGAATAGTCCGCGCATGTAAACATTAAAAGGTTTTACCATGGGATGGTATTTACCTGAAGTCTGTATGTAAGTAAAAGTCAGTATAAAACCGGTGAGGAATCTGAAAAAAGCAATCTCGATTCCGGATATCGTAGTTCCGCTGGTTACAAATTTAACAAAGACTGTTGACAGGGCGAATAAAAATTCCGCTGTCAACAGCAGTACTGCACCGGTTTTCATTGAAAATCAGGCAGCTGACTGATTGCCGGTCTGTTTTATCCTGAGTAATCCGGCTCCTCCAATCACAACGAAAATAATTGCAACAAGCTGAGCCTGTGTAAGTCCGAGAGCGGCTGAAGGATTAAGCCTGATAAATTCAACTGAGAATCTGGCGCAGCCGTTCATTATGAGGTAGATAAAAAATATAAAACCCGGTGTGGTCTCTTTTTTTCTCAGCTTCAACAGGATGAAGAGGAATATAAATGAAAGCAGAGATTCAAACAGCGGAGTTGGGTAAACTGTTGTACTTACAGGAACAATTCCATTCGGGTAAGCCATCCCGAGAATTGAATCAGTAGTTATGCCGTAACAGCCGTCCCCTGAAGCGTGGCATCCGAGGCGCCCGATGCCATAACCAAGAGCCATCGCAGGTGAGGATGCATCAAAAACTTTCAGAACAGATTCATTGTTGCTTCTGATAAGAAACGTCGCCACAATAAAACTCAGAACAAAACCGCCGTAAACAGACAATCCTGCTCCTGAAAATATCATTTCTGACGGGGAAGCCATGAATTCTTCGAGGTTTTCTAATATATGGAAAAGTTTAGCTCCGATGACTGCGGATGGGATAACTGCAATAAGTATTTTGTAGGCAAGTTCAGGATTTATCCCTTTCAGCTTATATTCTCTTTCGCAAAGAAGAAAAGATGTGTAGAAAGCGGCTCCAAGAAGAAGTCCGTAAGAGCCGATGGTTATTATCTTATAGTTAAAAAGTATGGGATACATTATTATCTCCTCAATTAAACAACGTTGACAAAAAAACAGAGAATGCTATATAAGCATAGATTTATGTCGCAAAATTTAATTAAGAAAAAATCATTAAAAGTATCTTTGTCAAGAGATAAATTTTTTAAACAAATCCCGGACAGAGATATCCTATTTAAACTGTAATCCGGAAGGTATAAAATGGATCAGAATGAAAGGGTGCTCCTTATGCGTAAGGGCAATGAGCTTTTTAATGAGAAAAAGTATGATGAGGCAATAAAGCTTTTTCTCAAAGCTGAATATATGGATGGGATTATGAGGGTGGCTGATCTCTACTATTATGATCTGAAGCAGCCTCTGACAGCTCTGAAGTTCTACAGGCTTATAAACAGGAAAGACAGAATTGATGAGATAAATGCCAGGATAATGTACGCTTTTAACAGACTGTTGTCTGAAGCTTCTGTTAAGAAAGAGGAAACAGATAACGGGGAGATTGAAGTGAAAGTTCATCCGAAGCTGAAGATTCTGGCTGAAGAGATATTAAGGGATAATAAAGGTAATGAATAAAAAAAGAACCATGAAACTGTTCGCGGGGATACTTCTTCTTCTGATGATTTGCGTTGCGGGTGCATCTGCGGATATATCGGACCCCGGTGTGTACTTTGAAAAAAATGTCGTGGAAAAAAAGCTTAAGAATGGAATCACACTTATAATGATGAACAGGGGTTATTCCCCCATCGTGTCTCTGCATATTGCATTTAAAGTAGGTTCAGCGGACGAAAGTTATCATACACAGGGAGCGGCCCATATTCTTGAGCATATGCTGTTCAAAGGAACTGACAAGCTCGGCACAAAAGATTTTGCCGGAGAGAAGATACTCCTTGATAAAATTGAGGCAACAGGGGAGACGCTGGACAGGCTTAAGCTTCAGAATCCAGGGAGCCGGGAGGTCCCCGGACTGGAAAAGGAGCTGCAAAAACTTCAGCAGGAGCACGCACAGTATGTAGTAAGCTCACCTTATGACAGGCTTTATACATCAATGGGGGGAGTGGGGTTTAATGCTTCTACATCGAAGGATATGACAGGTTACTATATAGAACTGCCTGCGGAAAGGATTGAGTCCTGGGCTGACATAGAATCTGAGAGGCTCCGCAAGCCGGTTTTCAGGGAGTATTATCTTGAGAGAAACAATATTCTTGAAGAGAGACTGATGCGTTACGGATCAAACGGCCAGGGGCTCCTTAGTGAAACTTTTTTTGCCACTGCTTATTCAGCTCATCCCTATAGGCATCCTGTAATCGGTTGGGAATCCAGTATTAAATTTATGTCAATTAATGATATTAAACGTTTCTATAATGAACGCTATATTCCTTCACGTATGACCATTACCATAGTAGGTAAACATGATCCTGAAAAAACATATCAAACAATAAAAAAATATTTTGAAAATATTGAAATTAAACCGGAACCCGGAGATGTGAAGGTTATAGAGCCTCCGCAGGCCGGAGAAAAGAGAGTGGAGGTTTATTTCAATGCTAAGCCGCTTCTGATGATGGGGTGGAAAAAGCCCGCAGCTCCGCATAAAGATGATTATGTTTTTGATATGCTGTCATCTGTACTCAGTGACGGAAATTCATCAAGGCTTCACAAAGCGCTTGTGCTGGATAAGAAAACTGCAACATCCGTCTCCGCCTGGAACGGAGCGCCGGGCTCCCGTTATGATAACATGTTTATCGTTTTTGCATCACCGGCAGAGGGAGTTAAACCTGAGCAGGTTGAAGCTGAAATACTTGCTGAAATTAACAGACTGAGAAAAGAGATAAAACCCGGGGAACTTGAGAGAGTCAGAAATATGATGGAATCATCCTTCGTATTTATGCTTGATAATAATGACGGTATTGCCCATCAGCTCAGCTATTATAACACAGTATCCGGTAACTGGCGTTATGTTGCTGATTATATGCGTAAAATTTCAGATATAACACCACAGGATATTACAGGCGTTATTGATAAATATATCAATGATAGAAACAGGACAACCGCAATACTTAGAGACAGCAGGAGCGCAAAATGAAAATAAATAATGTGAAAAGTTTGTTTGCGCCACTATTGTTCGGATTTTTTATTCTGTTCTCTCCTGCAGCAGATGCAGAAAACAGAAGTATCCCTTCACTTGACGGACTTCCGCAGGTGGAGACCCGTGATCTTAAAAATAAGATCAGGCTTCTGACGATCAGAGATGAACTGCCGAGAACTGAAATTATCTGTTCTATCGGATTCGGAAAAATTTACGAGAATTCAGAAAATGCGGGATTATCAGAAATCATGGCGAAGGAGATATCGCTTTCAGGTACTAAAAAGTATCCGGGAAATGAACTGAATGAAAAGCTCGAAGCTCTCGGGGGCGATATTAGTATAAACGCAGGCTGGGAAAATATAACCATAGTAATAAAAGTTCTCAGCAGGCATTCCGGGTTCGCCTTTGACCTCCTGGGTGATATTCTTGAAAACCCTGTTTTCAGGAAAGAAAATCTGGTGTATTCAAAAAAACTTGTGCAGGAGAAATTCAGAAGGGAGATGGATGATCCATCTAACGCAGGTTTTACAAAGGTGAGAGAGATCATATTTCATGGAAAGGGGTATGGGGCAACACTCAGTGAAAAAAGTATAAATTCAATTACTGCAGATACTCTCAGTGAAACCTGGGGGAGAGTAGCAAAAGGGGGGAATATTCTTATTGCTGTATCATCTCCGCTTGAGAATGAGAAAATCTTTGAAATTGCATCTGACGAATTATCAAAAATAGCAGAAGGTAAAAGAGAATTCTACACATCAGATAATGCGGCACTTATCTCTGAACTTAATATTAAATCCGGGAATATTTATCTTCTTCCAAAAGAACTTGAACAGGCAACTATAATCACAGGGACAATAGCCCCGGAGATAAATTACCAGGGGAATTATTCACTCTTCCTTATGAATTATATACTTGGCGGTGGTTCCTTTAATTCCAGACTTANNGTCAGTATTTTCACTTGTGCGGAACAGGTATAAAACCGGGATATTCATGTCTTTTGTACAGACAAGGAATGAAGAGGCAGCAAATGTTCTCTCTTTAATGAAAGAGAATATATTCAGTATGGCAGAAAAAGAAGTTACTGCTGAGGAGCTTGAGTGGGCACAGGAGTCGGTAATTAATAGTTATGTTTTTAATTTTGCTAAAACATCT
>DINC01000366.1:6526-10035 GCA_002425885.1 Spirochaetia bacterium UBA5550
AACCTTGACAAAGAATATTACAGGGATTATCTGAAAACCATAAGCAGGGTTACCCCTGCTGACATCAAGAGGGAGAGCGGTTTACTTTTCAGGCATGGAATTATTACTGTAGTAGTGGGTAATAGAAACCTTGAGTCTTCTCTTAAAAAACACGGTAATGTCATTATTCTGGAATAAAAAAGTTAAAATCGTTGTAATATTTGACCTTTTATGCAAAAATGTCTANNCCTGTCTTCTATTGTGACAAGGAAGTCATATCCCATAGTTCAAGGATGAACCTATGACAAAAAAAATTGTTGATTTAATGACCTACAGAATTGAAAAAACTCTAAAGGAGAATGGATTTACTCTCAAAAAAGATGGAGCTAAGAGAGTAAAACTGCTTATAAAGCTTAACACCGACGAGTCGGTTAACGGATAGAGAATAATTAGAAGGAGTTTTTAATGAGCGCTGAACTCGAATCAAAAAAGCAGATTGTACGGGACGAACTTGAAAAGATGAAATATGAATTCAAGGTTGAACTCCCGAAACGGATATCTGAAGCGCGCGAATATGGTGATTTGAAAGAAAATGCTGAATACCATGCTGCAAGAGAAAGACAGTCTTTTGTGCAGGCGAGGATTGCACAGCTTACTGATCAGCTGAATAAACTGAATGATATAAACATAACAGATATTTCTGAAGATAAAATCGGTTACGGTTCCACTGTAACTGTTGTTGATCTTGATCTTGATGATGAGATTGTTTTTACATTTGTTTCTTCAAACGAAGTAAATCCTTCAGAAGGTAAGATTTCTGTTTCGTCACCAATCGGAGCAGCAATGCAGAATAAAACTGCAGGTGACGTTGTTGAAGTTGTAATACCGGCAGGTAAGAGAAAGTATCTTGTCAAAAAGATTACAACTATTCACGGAAATGAACTGGTTCATGAGGGCTGAATTCTGTAAGTTTTCTGATGTGGAGACGAGGGGGATCGAACCCCTGGCCTCTTGAATGCCATTCAAGCGNNNTATATCTTTTTTGATGAGGTTTTTGTCAATAAAATAATATCCGGTTGAATAATTTATTGATGATTGGCATCATGGAGTCTGTGCATCTCACGGATTAAATATAAAAGAATTGATTTATTATATAAAAAGTGCGATATTATAGATGAATATATGGTGCTGGACGTAAAACTGATTTGTATTGATATTGCTGTTTTTCATTCATAACTACTGATAACAGGATTTTTATATGCTCTTTACTTATATTCTGGTTTTTCTGTTTTTTATTATACTGACAATTATAATACTCTACTTCCTGAGTATTTATGTCTTTCCACGTAAGATAGAAGAGATCCAGAAGATGATTGAGGCTGGCCAGGTAAAACTCGCCATCAAAAAGCTGAATGAGATCCTTGAGAAGGATGACAGAAACCCATATGCTCATTTTCTTCTTGCTGAAGCTTATGCTGCTGATGGAAACAGTCAGTATGCTGTAGTTGAGTACAGGCAGGTTCTGAAAATGGGGCGATTTGATGATAAAATAAAAGAGGTTCATGTCAGAACAGTTCTGGCGAAGCTTTTTAAGGATAAGAAAGCTTTTGAAGATGCGAGGAAGGAATACCTGATTCTTACCAAGCTCGATCCGTCCAGCTTTGAAAATTTCTATGAGCTTGGAGTGATGTCCTATAATCTCGGACAGCTTGACAAGGCTTTGAACTACTTCCGCAAAAGCGCTTCACTTAATTCGAAGCATGATCAGTCATATTTCTATCTCGGGCAGATATATTATAAAAACGGCGTTCACGTGGATGCCAAGCAGTGCTTTCTGAATACAATCAAAATTGATCCGTCAAACTATCAGGCTCACTATTACCTTGGTCTTGTTTTAAGACAGCAGGGTGACTATGAGTGGGCACTTAAAGAATTTGAAGTATCCATGAAAAGTGATGATCTCAAGGTGAAAAGTCTACTTGCCCGGGGAACATGTTTCATGGAGAAATCCCAATATCCGAAAGCTATTATGGAGTTCGAGCGGGGCGTGAAGTTCGCCAAAAAAGGGAGCGATATGGAGCTTAACCTCCGTTATTTTCTCGGTGAATGCCAGGAGAAGGTGAGGGATGTTCACGCAGCCATAGTTAACTGGGAGAAGATAGCCGAAGTTAATCCGAAATTCCGGGATATTCAGCAGAAACTTGCCGCTTATGCTGAATTCAGGCAGGATGACAGGATAAAGGATTTCATGATCGCAGGACTTGCCCAGTTTGAGCATATGACCCGTAAAATTGTTGCAAGCATGAATTACAACATCACTGATATTGAAATTATAAGCGATACAGAAATTGAAATTATTGCAACTGAAAATGAAGGGAAGTGGAGAAACACAAGGCAGTCCAACAGAATAATCAGGGTCATAAGAACCACTGAAAGCCTGCCGGATTCATATTTCAGAAAGATTCATGAATCGATGAAACCGAGAAATGCTACGCGGATACTTGTAATTACTACGGGAGATATATCTCCAAAGGCTCTTGAGTTTGCAAATACACGGCCAATTGAAATAAAAGGGAAAGCTGAGCTCGTCGAGCTTCTTAAAAAGATATAACAGAAAATGGAAAAAGTCAGAGAACTTCTCAGGACAATCCCCTTCCTTGTTCACCTCAACCATGAAGAGCATGAGCTGTTCTTCAAAACCGGGAGAGTTTCCTCCTTAAAACCCGGTCAGAATGTTGATCTTAAAAAAAGCAGTTCTTTAAATATTGTTATCAGCGGTATGTTCGAAATTGAAGCGATAGCGAATAGAGACGTTGTTTATCTTTCACCCGGCTCTTTTTTCGGTTTTCTCCCTTTCGCAGAAAATAGAATTAAGGGGAATGTCCGGGCCCTTACGGAAGCTGAAATTTTTATTATTAATGAAGATGATTTTTACAGGTTTTTTCTGAAATCTCATAAAGCGCTCAGGGGCTACCTGAGAATGATCGGTAATATGGGCTTTGATATTAACGCGTCGGGTAAAAATTATTCCGCGATCAGGAGTAAGCTCATAACTGTTTACAGCCCTTCACCCGGCTCAGGCAAGAGCTATCTGGCTTCTCTGCTGTCCCTTGCACTCTCCGGAGAAAAGGTAATTCTTCTTGATCTTTCATACGGGGGGAAGACTGTTTTTGATTATTTCAATGAACGGATAACAATTCCGCTCTCTGTCAAAGATTCAACTGAGGATGGCGCAGAGTCTGTTATCAATGACCGCATTGTAAAACATAGCGATAATATACATCTGCTGAATATAAGTTTTTCTTCAAAAGTAAAAACAGATCCGGAAATTCTTAAACCGGTTATTCTTTATCTTTCAAGGACATATAAATATATAGTTGCAGATCTATCTGACGATGATCACGATCTCCGTAATTGTCTTTTCAGATTGTCCGATTTTATTTTTGCCCTTACCGCCGGTAAAAAAGACGCCGATAAATGTCAGGAAACATTTGACAATAATATCAATGAAGGGCAGAGGACTGTTTATT
>DINC01000366.1:10109-10231 GCA_002425885.1 Spirochaetia bacterium UBA5550
CAGTTATGTGAATCAGGATAAGGGGAGTTTCTTCGGCGGTCTTATACTTAACAGCTGTGAGTCTGATAATCCGGGTGTTCAGGACGTGATGGAGAAGTTTATTGCCGACGGGAATCTTTCGG
>DINC01000364.1 GCA_002425885.1 Spirochaetia bacterium UBA5550
AATAAATACTGAGGTAAAGTAGATGAATGGTAAGCTTTTAAATGCTGAGTTAAGAACCGAAACCGGCAAAAACTCATGCAACAGGCTGAGAGTGGAAGGCTACATCCCTGCAGTTGTATATTCGCACGGAAAATCTGATGTAATCAAAATTAAAGAGAAGGAATTTTCACTTCTGTTTAAAGGTCGCATCTCTGAGAGCGTTATATTCGATCTGCATATTCAAGGGAAGAGTGAAGGGGATCTGATGGCTTATGTTAAGGATTATCAGGCTCATCCGGTAACGGGTAGAATCCTCCATCTCGATCTTTTTAAAGTAACTAAGGGTGAGAAAATTAAAACTCACGTACCTGTTGAACTCATTGGAACACCGATAGGCATTAAACAGGGTGGAATTCTTGAACACGGTGAGAGAGAACTGTACGTTTTCTGTGCACCTGCATTTCTGCCTGAAAAGATAACTGTTGATATTGCACAGCTTGGCGTAGGTGAATCTGTACATGTAAGTGATATAAAACTCAGCGATGAAATTGAAATTCTTACAAGCGGAAACAGCCTTGTTGCGTCTGTTGAAAGACCGAGAACAGCGGAAGAGGCTCCTGCCGCAGAGGGAGAAGTGCCAGCGTCTGCAGAATAATGTTTTTGATTTTCAGCTTTCCGGATCTGTATTTTTGATTTTTTTATGAAACTTTGAAGTCGGTCTGCTGTCTCATCAGGTTGCTGATATAAAGTTTTTTAAAGGAGCGCTTTATTGAAATTAATAGTCGGCTTTGGTAATCCGGGGGAAAGATTTGCTAACAACAGGCAGAATATCGGATTCAAGGTTATAGATATTCTGGCGAACAACGAAAATATTGATGTCAGGATCAAGAAAAAAAAGTCTGTAATAGGGCGGGGGAAAATCGCGAAGAATGATGTGGTTCTCCTCAAGCCTCAGACTTTTGTAAACCTTATTGGTGAATCTGTTCTATACATCGCTTCATTTTTGCGGATAAATGTTAAGGACATCATCTGCATTGTTGAAGATTCTTCTCTTGAACTTGGAGAACTCCGGGTAGATTATATGTATGCTGATCTTGCTCATGCCGGTGTTGACTCAATGGCTCTTGCTCTTAAATCAGACAAATTCGCGAAGGTAAGAGTCGGTGTAGGGGGTTGTCCGGAAGGTATGTCAATGGAGGAGTATCTTCTCCAGGACTTTACTTTTGAAGAGAACCTTCTTCTAATTGATGTGCTTAATAAAGCAGAGCAGGCTGTGAGGATGCTTGTAACCAATCCGATAGAGGATGTTCAGGAGAAATATAATCCTGAAGGAGCTCCCAAAATCAAGAAGAGACAGGTTAAAGCAATACATGTAGATCACAGAAAGATGCAGAAAAACAGCTGATTTAATAAATCAGCTGTTTCTGTCTGCTGCAAACCCACTCATATATCTCCTGTTAATAATCACAAGAATTACGGACGCCGCCAGAAGTACAAACGCAGCCATAGGAATTATATAGTGAATACGTCCTGTAAATGCGAACAGAAAGAAAAATATCGAAAACATCTCTTTTTTAGTTATATACTTCATCTTCAGCGCAAATGTCACAAGCCTGTCTGTTTCAGGGAGTTTCTGCAGAAATTCTTTATCATAAGCTACAAGAGAACCTGAGTCGCTGTATTTTCTGAGATAACTTACTATGCTGCCAAGCATAATGCCAAGCCCCGCAAACAGAATAATGATTGTAATGAGCGATACCATCCCCCCCATTTTTGTGTAGAACAGCCAGGAGTTTGAAACCAGAAAGAGTATCAGGGTTGTGTTGTCGCTGAATGTGTCGAGCCACCCTCCGATTTTAGATACCTTCAGGGTAAATTTTGCAACTTCACCATCAACTCCGTCAAGAACTGATGCCGCCTGAAACAGAAATCCCCCGAGCACCATGAATGTGTATATTGTCTGAGGAGAATAATTATCTGACGCAGCCATAAAGATGAAAAATGAACTCAGCAGCCCTATTATCATATTAAAAACAGTCAGGTAATTCGGGTGAATCCTTGTGGGGGTCAGCCTTAGGCTGATCGGGATAGAGATCCTTTTATTTATTTTCTGCGCTATGTAGCCGCCGGTATTTTTTATAATATATTCAGATATTTTTTTCTCAGCTTTTCTGCATGCTGATTGATCTTCGACAATGAACAGGTCATCATTGTAAACCGGTTCAAGGTTTTTTCTGTTTTTTCTGAAATATGTCTCATGCTCTGTAATATTATGCTGCTGTATGAACAGATTCGAAGGGATGACAATTGAACCGTCAGAGGGGATTTTTCCGCTCATCAGCGCAATTTCTGCTTCGGCATTTCTGATATGTTTAAGGATGTTGTTATTAAAAAAATTCTCCTCCTCCTCTGAAAGGATGAGAGATATTTTTTTAATTCCTGCTCTTGAAAGGACCATAATGTTTCTTTCAAGGAGATATAATCCCGCAATTTTCAGCGACATTGATTTAAGACCTGAGCCGGTTATTACAGTGCTTTCAGGGAGCATGATGACCTCTTGCATTATTTTAATGTCAGCAAAACTCATTTTTTCTTGACTTTATCCATTTATTAGATTCTATTATAAACGTTCAATTAAAAATCAGTAACACCATTTTTTTTCTTTAACTATATGGGGGATTTTATGATTAGAAGGCTTTTCCTTGCGCTTATGGTCCTTATAAATATTTTTTATTTCAGTTCAGGGGGTCATGCCCAGGAGGGTGAGAAGCAGTATAATGCTCAATACAGCCCCACTTCTGTTGTGAAGAGACTCAGCTATGAGAATTTCAGGAATATAAAACTGCTTCGTTCCGCTATACTCAATTACGGCGGGGGAGAGGCTGAGGTACAGAAGCTTATTGACCAGTATGCTGATGCAACTGCGTTATACTTCCAGGATAAAACTGAAGAGGCAGCAGGCAAGTTTACTGAAAATGAAAGAGAGATTTTCAAGGTCGCAAAAAAAATGGCAGGTGATTATCACAAAGATTCAACTGCATTTATTACAAAAGGGATTAAGAGAAATGTCCAGGTAAGCATTGAGCGGGATGTTGATGGTAAAGGGCGTGATGCTGTTATGGATAAGTATCTTGAAAATGCCAAGGTTTCTCTTAAAAAAGGCTCAGCAATTTATGATGATTATAAGTATACAGGAGACAAAAGCACCGGTTCCGCGAAAAGACTTATAACATCAATATATTATTACAGAATGTCCAAGCAGAATCTCTTCATGATGTATCAGGCTCATGTAGAAGGTATGAAACTCGACCCTGACAAGAAGAAAGATCAGGAGATGAAGGAACAGCTGTTTGATAAGCTCATCAAAGAGGATTACAAGGCAGACTATAAAAAAGATATGCAGGATAATAAAAATAAAGTATATGTTTCAATGGAGAAAAAAATCTGATTAAAAGTTAAGTTCAATTTTTTCTCTTTTAAGCGCCTGCAGGGATAAGATTCTAACATCTCTATTCCTGTGGGTAAGTAATCCCAATAGCCTGTCCCTTGTTTTATCATCAAAAGTATAACCGTTAACCGCAACAAGTGCTCCCTTAAGCAGTGAAGTTCCGGTTCTTTTTTTATTTATAATACCTGATATTTCATTATACAGCAATGGATCTTTTATCTTAAGATTTGTAAGAACCGCCAGTTTTACTGAAAGGTTCGGGTCCTTCATCCCTTTAATAATTTTACCAATATAGTTTTTCTGAATATCATCAGGTTTTATTTTCAGGAGCCCGACATAAGAGGCTTCTCTGATAAGCCAGTCCCTGCTTTCTATGCCGGTTAAAAAAATATCGATATTGTCATTAGATGCATAATCATGTAATGCTGTTATTGCGGCTCTCCGGACATTATGATCTGCATCGGTCATGGAGAGTTCCCTGAGTTTTTCAAGGGAGGTATATGATTTCATTTTTTTGAGGCTTTTTATAGCTTCAATCTGTACAGCGGGATGGTAGTCTGAAGCAGCCTGAAGCATCAGAGTCAATACATTTCTGGCGTAAATTGTATCGCTGAAATTTGAAGCTCTCTTCACTGCTGCGAGACGGGTTTCCCAGTCTCCGGATGAATAATCAGTTATGCTGCTGCTGATTGATGTTTTTGCAGCTTCATTTTCCTGTTGGAGCACATTAGTGAATGAGCATGAAGATATTGTAAGGCTTGCGGTGCAGATAAACAACAATGCTATTTTCCGGATTTTAAGCATGAATTGAATCAATCGCTTTTTATGAAGGGCCATTCAGCAGTGCGGCCTTCTTTTCTGTAAACAAGCACACGCCTGGAATCTTCAGAAAGGAGAAGACGGCCAAGCCATGAAGTCCGCAGTATTTTATCAACTTTTCGCGGGGCTTCCGGTGAGTTGTCTCTCTTAACAAAAGACTCATCACCACCGGTTAATATAAAAGCTTCATCTTTTGACGGGTTTATCCCCGCGAAACCCGCTTCACCTGAATATATGAAAACAGCAGTTTCATCTCTCCCTGTAACAATACTTATTTCGGAATTAACCGATTTTGTTATGGAAACAGGTGTTTTTATAACAAGTGATGTATCAAGGAATCTGTTTTTCTGAATAACCTGTATTTTACCTTTCTCAAGATAGAGTTCAGTCGGCCTGTCGCGCTCTGTTAATCTTACCCTGTTTATTAATAAGTCCGAGTTTTCATAAATGATTACTGCTGTTTTATCTTTCAGCAGTATACGGCAGGATGATCTTTTTGCGGTTTTGATTCTTTCACCCGGGGTAATATTTTTGCTTTTACTGCCGCAGTCCGCATCAGCGCAATTGATATTAATTCTTTTAATAAGCCCGTCACTTTGAACAATTTTCCCTGCAACTGTTTCAGCTGAGGCAATCCCTGGTATCAAAAGAACTATTGCGAAGAACAGCCGCATGATATATCCTTATTCAGTTCTATAAACTGAGCGGTATTGAATCATAAATTTTTTGGTACGGAATATGTAATCCCGTGTTTCCTGGAACGGTGTGAATTCAGATATATAGTCCAGATCTTTGTCTTTAAATCTCTTAAGCCAGATATCGACATTTCCGGCTCCTGCATTATATCCTGCAACCATCAGCTCAATCTGCCCTTTGTAATACCTTTGGAGCCATGCGATATAGTGTGCGCCGAATTTAACTGACGTACATGGATCTTTAAGATCGTAAGAGGCAATGCTTAGTTCCTTTGCTATCCCTCTGGCTGTGGCGGGCATAAGCTGCATCAGTCCGGTTGCGCCCACAGGTGAGACAGCAGTTACATTAAAGTTTGATTCAGCCTTCATCATGGCAAGGACAACTTCCGGTTTCACCCTGTTTTTCCGGCTTTCATCATCCACGCAATTACTGAAAGAATATGGGTAGAGAGACATGGCAAATTCCGGCGAGAGTAATGCAAGATTTTCCCGGACATTCATTGCATCAAGAAGTTTAAATGCGTAGTATGTACTGTAGTTATAATTACCGTATTTTACTGAGAGCCGGGACATGGCAAGGGCTATGTCTGTCTTTACATCCGAATCATTTTCAGGAATAATCTGCAGCTCCCTGTTTATTGATTCAATATCACCGGCGGCAAAGTAACGGTCCAGGTTGGTAAGTGCTTTTCTGTATTCACTTTTAAATGTGCCTTCAGTAAAAAATCTGTTAAAGGATTCGTATTGTGATGTCAGATCACTGTCCAGGCCGGAGACCCGGCTGCTCCATGAGCCGCTATATCCCTCTTTCATAAACAGCATTGTGTGATAGAGGTGCATCAGGCTGTTGTCTCCATCCTTTTTTGCTTTTTCATACAATGAGTTTAATATAGCTATATCGGTTTTATCAGCGACTTCGGAGAGAAGTGATAATGTATGAACAGACTCCGGATTATGAAGAGCAAGATCCCTGAGGAGTTTTATTCTGTCTGCTTCAGAAACATTTTTCTTCATGTTTTCAATTTTAAAAAGCCAGTATCTGCAGTTCCCTGTATATGGACTTGCAGGGAACTTTTTTATCCCCTGGCTGAAGTATGTGGAAGCTGCTGAATAGCTGCCTGCTTTCAGCCAGTATCTCCCCATGAGCCATGTGAACCTTGCGCTCTGGCTGCTGTCAGGGAAGAGTTTTCTGTATATCTCCATATATTTAATAAGGAGAGGGTTGTTTCTCTCCTCGTAATAAAAAGAGAGGCGTGTCAGTACTCTGTCAGCAATATCTTTGTCGGATGTATCAGCTATTTTTGCATAAACCTGCACTGCGGCATATTTATTTCCGTTGTCCCATAGTTCATTCGCGTGCGCAAGTGCAAACTCAGCGTATTCAGGTTTATTCTCGAATGATTTCAGAAATTTTACAGATTCAGTATATTTTTTCCGTGTAAGTATTTTCAGGTATAGAAGTGAGGCATCATGATTATCACCTTTTCTGACAATGTCTTCGATGAATTTTTCTGCTGCATCATAGTTCTTTGCACTGAAGAGAGACCCGGCCACAGCAATCCTGCTTCCGGCATCATTGATCTTAACATTTTTGGATTGTAAAAGATATATAATCCTTTTTGCAGCGATATCATCATGCCATCCGTTTTTTGTCAGTGTGGTGATTGCGGTATAAGCGGATACCGCGTCATTAAGTTTTCCGGATGATTCATAAACCGAACCGAGCTTCATGTAGATGTCCGCAACAGAACTGTTGTCGGAATATTTTTTTGAAATTGAGATCAGTTCTTTTTCCGCTTCACTGTTTCTGTTAAGTTTCTGAAGTGAACGGGCTTTAAGTGTCATGGCGTCACGGTACAGGGCAGAACCGTCATCTTTGATTAATGACGTGAATTTAACCACGTATTCATGTTCGTTATACTGGTAGAATATGGATGCTATCTCATAAACGGAATCGTTATAATAAGGACTTTTTGATGAATAGGAGTCGAGAAAAGCAAAAACAGGGTGAGGGAAAAGTCTCAGAGAAAAATTATATTTTGAAGTAAAACAGCTGTTTGCATAATAGAGTATCGCTGTTTTAAGCTCTTTCTTTTTTGCATATGCCTTTGCAAGGAGATAATTGTTATAATAGTTCTCCCCCTGTTTTTCAACTCCTGCTATTATTCCGTCAGGTGATGTGAAAAAGGGATTGAAGTTAATTTTATAATCAGTCTGTTTCCCGCTGCATGATGCTGCTGCCATAATAAGAGCAGCCAGTGCGGTTATTAATGTTCTTTTTATCATCAGTTTACCTTCGAGTAATCCTGGTATTCAGGGAGTTTTTCAAGTTCAGGGTTTGCTGATATTACCTGGTATATTGAAGTATCGCTCTTATAGAAATTATCCATATGCACTTTCATGTAACGTTCCTTCATGTCCGGCAGATATTCTGCTATAAGTTCTTCAACAGTTTCATATTTATTAAAATTTATTCTCCCTTTTTTTTCAGGAGGGAGGCGCTTTTCAATTATTGCGATTATAGCGTATCTCTTTGCATATTTCGCATTTTTAATGGCCTTAACATATTCATAAAGCCTGATTGAGTAGTTTGTCGGCGGGAGATTATCCGACATCATTGAAACAGTTTTTGCCCACTTGGCTGATCTGTATCCTAATGACATATATTTTTTTGCCCTGGAGTCTCCAGTATTCATAATTTCCGGGGCTGTTTCATTAAGCATGGTCATTGCCTCTTTTACATCTCTTTCAATAATCTTTTTAAAAAGATTAATAAGAATATTCTGTGTCTTCTTTATCTCAACAAGAGATGTGTTGAAGGAGAATTTCAGAAAAAGAGTTCTTGAAAGGATATCACGCCGGATGGCTTCAATATACATCTCCCTCTCCTCTTCAATGTTTTTGTTGGAGATGGATGGATCAATAAAATGGAAAAAGTAACTGCTGTCTTTAAGGCTCCTCTCCGCATGCCGCTGGCTTCCTGCATACTGGCTCGATTTTGTTCTCTGTGAATAGGCGGGATTGATTATAACAGCAAGGATCAGCAGAGAGCAAAGTATTCTTTTTTTAAAGGTCAAAAACCATCCCCTCCCTGCCCAGTAAAATCTCTGTATTAACATCTGCCATATGTTCCGCGTGTTCAACAGCCAGAAGATAGTTTTCCTGGAGTATGTCATCAGAGTAGGCCGGTTCATGGTGAGTCATTACAAGTTTTTTCACATTCCAGTTTATGGAGCAGTTCACGGCCATTGTATAGCTTGTATGCCCCCAGTCAACTTTGAGAAAAGCTTCATCAAGTGTATATTGTGAGTCAAGAATCAGCAGATCAGCATTCAGGAAGAAGTTTTTGTCGCCGGCTTTTTCAATTGCCTCACCGGTGAACTCTGTATCTGTGGCGAATATAAAGATCTTTCCGTTCTGTTCAAATTTATAGGCAAAACATCCCTGCGGGTGTTTGAGCGGATGTATGCTGAGCTTAAGATCATCCTCGAGCATGATAGGCTCATGTGCTGCTTTATCTATAAGTATATAATTTTTTTCAGAGGCTGTTCCTTCAAATGTTGCAGGGAAGAACGGTGAGGACATCTGCCGCTCCAGTATCTCCTTCTGGTTTTTATAAGGGCTGTAGAAGTTCAGAACATTTCCCGGTACATATATCGGCCTGAAAAAAGGGAGCCCCTGTATATGATCCCAGTGGTTGTGGGTGATCATTATATTCAGTACACCTTTACCCTTCGCGCAATCACTCTCCATGAGATCATTGCCGAGACGCCTGACACCTGTACCGCAGTCAATTATATAGAGCTTTCCCGATGAGGATTTTACTGTTACACAGGTTGTGTCCCCTCCGAAAACATATCTGAGTTCGTCAGGAAGGGACTGCATGAAGGAATCGAGATCATCAGTTTCTGTAATCCTTTTACTTGCAGCAATTTCAAGTATGCGTCGGAGCTTCCCTGTATATTCCTGATTGTTCAAAGGTGACGGGAGAGAACCTCTTACTCCCCAGAGTTTTATCTGCATTTTTTTATATAACTCCCTATTTTAACTGTATGAAATGTTAATTAAATAAGAAATTTT
>DINC01000102.1:0-776 GCA_002425885.1 Spirochaetia bacterium UBA5550
AACAGAAAATATGATCTTCTCCGTACTTTTATTATTCTGCTGGCAGTTGTATGTTTCGCATTTTCTATTATAAATTATTTTCGCGGACTTTATTATCTCGCAGGAGCTGAATTATTCATTTTTTTTATATCATTATGGATGCTGTTTTATATAAGAAAGAGGGAACGGCTCAGTATTATCAGCTTTATCTTTATCTGCGTAAGCTGCTCCCTGGGATTGTTCGGTTCAGCAATCAGTGGTACTCATCCGACTTTTGCAGTATGGAATTCTCTCAGCCCGTTTTTTGCTTTTTATCTCCTTGGTAAAAAAAGGGGAGCTGCCATAACATTCATATATATACCGGTTTCAACAATTTTATACATGGTAAGCCACAGTACCGGTGTGAATGCCATACCTCTTGTTGCAGTTATGAATATCGTTTTATTCATGTTGTGTATCTCCTGGATTGCTTATCATTTTGAAACAACAAGATCGGAAACAGAGCGGGCGCTGCTCGACGATATTGATGAAAGAATTAAAACAGAACATGAACTTGAAAAAACTGTTGAAGAGTTAAAGCAGGCAAGTTCTGAAGTAAAAACACTCAGCGGCCTCCTCCCTATATGCTCCTCCTGCAAAAAAATAAGGGATGACAGGGGATACTGGACACAGATCGAGTCATATGTAAAGAGGCATTCCAACGCAGAATTCAGCCACGGGATATGTCCTGATTGCGCGAAAAAGTATTATCCGGATCTTATGGATGATAATGAATAAGTCAAAATAATCCTGAAACG
>DINC01000102.1:808-5045 GCA_002425885.1 Spirochaetia bacterium UBA5550
CATTATTATCACTTCAAGCATTATATCCCTGTGTGAATACAATTCAGGTTAAAATTATCCTGCAATCCCCCAACCGCTAAAAAATCCGTAGTCTACCCATGTGATGCGTCACAATAATAAAAAGATGCTATAAATTGCTATTTATCAGATATTTGATTATATTAAAATATAGCTGTTAACGGATTACCCGGACCCTGTCATTTCAAGCCGTTCGTAATTTGATGATAAATTCAAAGGATAGTATATAAACATTAATATGAGAGATACATCCAAAAGAATACTGCTGATTGAAGATGATGATATTACCGCGAAGGAATATATTTCTATCCTTGAAAAAGAAGGTTTTTCCATTGTGCGTGCATCATCAGGAGAAGAGGCAATCAGGACAGCTGAACTGGACAAAAGTATAGATCTGATACTGACTGATATTACACTGGATGGTGATATTGACGGAGTTGATACTGCCGGGATTATTTTAAAAAGCAGTGAAATACCTGTTGTGTTCCTTTCGGAACATACAGGCGCGGCTCTTATTGAAAAAGCTCAAAAGATAAATTCTTACGGCTTTGTGGTTAAAAACTCAGGTGATGCTCTTCTTCTGGCATCCATCAGAATGGCATTCAGATTATATGAAGCGAATATGAATGTAATCTCGCAGAATCAGGAGATTGAAGCTGCCAATGAGGAGATGCAGGCTGCCATAGAAGAGATGGAGGCGATTAATCAGGAACTCATAGACACACAGCAGAGTTTAATCAAGAGTGAATCTGAACTGAAAAGTCTATTCAACGCACTGCTTGTGGGTGTTGGTATGATTGTTGACCGGAAGTTTTTAAAAGTTAACAGATATCTTTGTAATCTCCTCGGTTATGAAGAGAGTGAATTAATAGGGAGCCTCACAAGGAACATCTATGTTGATGATGAGGAATATGAGCGTGTGGGCCGTGAACTTTACGGGATGATGCTCCGCGAAGGGCATGGCATCAGTAACGCGCGCATCCGGCATAAAGACGGAGATATTCTTGACGCCCTTATAAGCCTCACTCCCGTTGATCCCGATAATCTCTCCGCCGGTGCATGCGCTACGCTTAATGATATTACCGAGTTAAACCGCGCGGAGAATGCGCTTCGTGAAAGCGAAATGAAGTTTAAGGCTGTGATGGAACAGTCCACTCTCCCCATGCTTATACTTGATATGCAGGGTACACTGGTTGATGCCAATGAATCATGGATGAAGATGTGGAGAGCTGATGTAAGTGTTGCCATTGGTAAATATAATATACTTGAAGACCCTCAGCTGGATGGTATAAAGCCGCTGCTTCACAGGGCTTTTACAGGGGAGGCTCTGGATTTTCCTGAGTACTTTTATGATCGCACACTTGCAGGAAGAGAAGGGGGGGATCTCTGGATAACAGGAAGAGCTTATCCGTTAAAAGACGGAGCAGGCAGAATCAATAATATTGTTATAATCATTGAGGATATTACAAATAAAAAGGTGGCTGAAGAGGCCCTGCGGATAAGTGAAGAGAAGTTCAGAAATATATTCTTTAATATGACAGTGGGTTATTTCCGTACCGGGATTGACGGGAGCCTGATAGATATTAATCCTGCATGCCTGAAAATTTTCGGTTTTTCCGGGGTTGAAGAAGCAAGGACTAATCTTAAAAATTCCACTGCCGGAGTTTATGCCTCAAGAAATGAATGGCAGATGGTAAGAGAAAGAATGATGTCCGGTACAAATTCTTTTTCAGGAATAGTAAATCTGAAAAGGAGTGACGGCACGGAATTCAGAGGAGGATTGAATATGCGTCTTATCACCGGGCCTGATGGTACACCTCAGTTTATTGAAGGGCTTGTGGATGATGTAACTGAACGTGAAAAGACACAGGAAATGCTTATCCAGTCCGAGAAGATGATTACCGTGGCAGGTCTTGCCGCAGGTATGGCTCACGAGATAAATAATCCGCTCGGAATAATTATGCAGAACGCAGAAAATGCCCTTCACCGTATGCTTGATGATCTGCCGGGGAATATTGCTGCTGCGGAGGCAGCAGGCACTGAACTGAAAAAAATTCAGGAGTATGTGAGAGCCAGGAGAGTAGATCAGTATCTCTCAGCAGTAAGAGATGCCGGAGCAAGAGCTGCGAAGATTGTGGCAAATATGCTCAAGTTCAGCAGGGGGACTGAATCGAAATTTGATTACCTGAATGTGAATAACATAATTGATAAAGCGCTGGACCTTGCTTCAAATGATTATGACCTGCTGAAAAATTATGATTTCAGAAATATAAAGATAAATAAAAATTACGGTGAACTCCCTGATATACCCTGCGCGGAAACACAGCTTGAACAGGTTTTCCTGAACCTCCTTAAAAATTCGGCTGAAGCGATGTTCGAAAATGCTGCGGTATCGGTTGAACATATTATAAATATCAGGACTGAGCACCGTAACGGTTATATTAAAATTGAATTTAAGGATAACGGGCCCGGTATGGATGCTGCAACAAAGAAGAGAGTGTTTGAGCCTTTTTTCACGGCAGGTAAAGTGGGGGGAGGTACAGGACTGGGGCTTTCGGTGTCTTATCATATCATTGTAACAGGGCATGGAGGTTCAATAACTGTAGAGTCTGAACCGGGTGAAGGTACCGGATTCATTATATCACTTCCGGCTGAAAGGAGAGGTTTCTAATGCCCGGCCGGCTTATAATTATTGATGATGAGGAATATATAAGAATTCCGATACAGGATTTTTTTGAGGATAACGGCTGGCAGGTTAATCCCTTCAATTCAGCGGAGGAAGCTCTTGAATATCTTGTAACTGATTCCGCAGACTGTATAATCGTTGATATGAGACTACCTGGAATGACAGGACTGGAATTTATAGATAAAGCAAATAGTATCAGGAAAGGCCTTAAATATGTTATATATACTGGCTCTGTTGATTTTAATATAACAGAAAATCTCCGTTTGATAGGTATCACGGAGGAGTGTGTCGTTCACAAACCTGCAGAAAACCTAAGTGAACTCCTTAATGCTGCAGAGTTGAAACCCGGATGTGGAGGGTAATTTATGGAATCAAAGGGTAAAGCGATCCTCATTGTTGATGATGAAATGGCTATAAGGGAATCTATTGCTGATTACCTTGAAGATACCGGCTGCTTCCCCGAAACTGCTTCCAATGGTGTGGAAGCCCTTGATAAGCTTGCTGTAAAAGAGTACGATGCCATGATTCTTGACCTTAATATGCCCGGTGTTGACGGGTTCGGCGTTATAGAGAAGACTTTCCCCCGCTATCCTGAGATGCCCATTATTGTATTATCCGGAGTCGGTGTACTTGATAAAGCTGTGGAGGCTATCCGTAAGGGAGCCTGGGATTTTCTCGGTAAACCTATACAGAGCTTCTCAGTGCTGAGTCTTACACTGAACAGAGCGCTTGAACGGGCGAGGCTCCTGAAGGAGAACCGGCTGTATAAAGAGCACCTTGAGGATGAGGTTCGCAAAAAAACAGAGCAGGTGCTTGAGATGAGCCGCTCTTTGATCCTTACGCAGAAAGAGATTATTCTTCGCCTTGGCGATGTTGTTGAAACACGCTCTCATGAAACAGGGAACCATGTACTCAGGGTCTCTGAATATGCGGCTATTCTCGGGAAACTTGCGGGTATGAGTCATGATGAAGCTGAAGATTTGAAGGTCGCCTCTCCAATGCATGACGTTGGTAAAATCGGTATATCAGATCTTATCCTTAATAAACCGGGTAAACTGACTGAAGAAGAATTTATATTGATGCAGCAGCATACGGTGATGGGATATAATATTTTCTACAAATCTTCACTTCCTGTACTTCAGCTTGCAGCGGAAATAGCTTTGAATCATCATGAGAAGTGGAATGGAGAGGGGTATCCTAACCGCATAGCTGGAGATAAAATACCGTTCAGCGCAAGAATAACATCAATCGTGGATGTATTTGATGCCATAACCCATGCCCGTGTTTACAAAGACGCCTGGACAATGGAGGATTCATTAAAACTTATGAAAGAGAATTCCGGTATAATGTTTGATCCGGAACTCCTTGAACTCTTTATAAAAAATTTTGATGTTTTCCTTGATATACATAACAGGCTGCCGTAAAAATCAGTGTATTATTTTACTGGATATTGCAGTGCGTTTACGGATTATATTTAAATGCTGATATCAGTTGTAAAAATAAAAGACTCCGGGGCTGTCCAAAAAGAAAATA
>DINC01000103.1 GCA_002425885.1 Spirochaetia bacterium UBA5550
AAAAAAGATGATATCCGTTGATAAAGCCTTAGATATAATACTTTCATCAATTCCATTGATTAAAGAATCAGAACGGGTAACCCTGTTTGAAGCATGCGGGAGAGTCCTCGTTGAAGATATTAAAGCACCTGCAAATGTGCCTCCCAAAAATAATTCTGCAATGGATGGATATGCAGTTATTCATGCGGATATTTCCTCTGCAGAAACACCATCCTTTAAATTAAAAGTTAATGAAGAGATACGGGCTGGTCAGGATAATGAAGGGAAACTTCTTAAATCCGGATACGCCATAAGAATAATGACAGGAGCACCTTTACCTGAAGGAGCTGATGTGGTTGTTCCGTTTGAAGATACAGAGGAGAAAAATGGTATTGTAACAATAACTAACCATTTTGAACAATATGAAAATATCAGGTTTGCCGGTGAAGATATAAAAAAAGGTGAAATCGTTCTGAAAAAAGGAACAAGGCTCGACTCCGCTGAAATTGGTCTTTTAGCCTCAATGAATATTCCTGAAATTTCAGTTATAAAGAAACCGGAAGTTGCAATTCTATCTACCGGAGATGAAATACTTGAGGTTGGTACTGAAAACCCTGCAGAAAAAATTATAAACAGCAATGCTTACGTCCTCTACTCTGAAATAAAAAAATATGGCGGGAACCCTCATTACGCAGGTATAGTTAAAGATGATAAAGCTGATGTTTTCGAAAAATTCAGCGAACTCCTTAAATATGATGTAATTATATCATCAGGTGGTGTTTCTATGGGGAAATATGATTTTATACCTGATGTTCTGCGTGAGCTTGGTATAGATCTTAAGATAGATAAGATTCTGATGAAACCGGGTAAACCTGTAGTTTTCGGTACAAAGGGGGAGAAGCTTTTTTTCGGACTTCCCGGAAATCCGGTTTCAGTAATGGTCTCTTTTCAGAGATTTGTAAGACCCGCACTGCTTAAAATGGCTGGGGCTCAAAAAACAGATAAACCGGTAATATCTGCTGTTACTGAGGATGAATTGTACAAGAAAAAAGGGAGACGGTATTTTATAAGAGGGCATTACACTATTAAAAACGGGGAGTTCTACGTTAAATCTACAGGGCCCCAGGGATCAGGGATACTCACTTCTATGAGCAGCGCGAACTGTCTTATAATCCTCCCCGAAGATACTGAAATTGTAAAAGCAGGTGAAAAAGTTGAGATTGAGCTTATCAGGCATGGTGAAATATAATGCACGGCGTAAGAGGGGTTCTTCTTTACTCAGGAGGGCTTGACAGCATTCTTGCCGCGAAACTCCTTTTAGATCAGGGGATAGATTTGACAGGACTGTACTGCATACTCCCCTTTTATCCGCCCGATTTGGATCCGGATGATCTTGAATCATCAAAACTTGCAAAGCAGATTGGCCTTAAACTTGAATACTACCGCTGCGATAATGAATATATTGAGATGGTAAAAAACCCGCCGCATGGTCATGGAAAGCATATTAATCCATGTATAGACTGTAAACTTTTCTTTATAAAAAAAGCCTCTGAACTGATGGAAAAACTTGATGCTGATTTTATTGCTTCAGGGGAAGTTGTTGGCCAGCGCCCTATGTCACAGCTTAAGCACACTCTTAATCACATGGAAAAAGTCAGCGGATTAAAAGGGAGACTGTTGCGCCCTCTCTCTGCAAAAATTCTGGAACCGACTATACCTGAAATTGAGGGAAAAATTGACAGAAACAGGCTGCTCGATATATCAGGACGCGGCCGTAAAAGGCAGATGGAACTGGCCAGGCAATACGGAATAATTAATTACAGCCATCCGGCAGGGGGATGTCTTTTCACAGACAGATTTTTCTCTGTACGGCTAAGGGATCTCTTCGCACACCAGGAGGAAGTTACAGCAACAGATATATATCTCCTCACAATCGGGAGACACTTCAGGATAAACGTGTCACTTAAATTGATAATTTCAAGAGATGAAAGAGAATCGATTGAACTTGAGAAACTATCGGGCATTGCTGATTATTTTATCCGCCCTGAGTTTAAAGGGCCTTCAGCATTTATTAGAGGAATACTGAATGAGGGTGATCTTGATCTGATAAACTCTATAATTTCAAGATATGGGAAAGTCACGGATGCGGAGAACCGTCTTACTGTTGTTTCAAAAGATAAAAGATCCAGAGAAATTACTGCTGTCCCAGCTGCGGTTGATACAATAATTGATAGTATGAGATTATAAATGAAAAATATCCCTCTTAAAAAAATCTCTTTCCTTGCTTCTAGGAGAGGTTCTAATTTTGAAGCAGTGGCGGAAAAAATTATCTCGGGGTATATACCTGCAGAAACAGGTATACTGATTACTGACAGGGAAAACGCTCCATGCCTTGAAAAAGCCGCGAAATTAGGTATAGATGCTGTTTTTATTGATCCGAAAAAATTCAGCTCCCGTGAAGAACATGAAAAGGAGATGGTCAGTTACCTGGAGAGATATAATACAGAGCTTATTGTTGCATCAGGCTACATGAGGCTTCTGACCCCTTATTTTACAGCAAAATACAGGATGAAGATTATCAATATTCACCCTTCATTATTACCATCATTTCCGGGAAAGAACGCCCAGCAGCAGGCCATTGATCATGGAGTAAGAATCAGCGGCTGTACAACTCACTTTGTTGATGACGGTACTGATACAGGGCCGATAATTCTTCAGGCGGCAGTGGAAATCATAAGCGGTGATGATGCTGATTCTCTTTCGGCAAGGATTCTGAAAGAGGAACACAGAATCCTTGCCGAAAGCGTAAAACTCTTCTGTGAGGAGAAACTCTCAGTTACAGACAGAAAAGTCTTCATAAAATGAGAGTTTATTTTCTTTCAAATTTCTCTTTCAGACCATTATCCCTGATCTGAAAATATATCTGTAAACCTCCGCTAACCTGTTTCTGAGAAATAACTTTTCCTTCTTTCAGCGGCTTATCAAACTCAGCACTGATTTTAGTGATATCCGTGAACCGGCTTTCATTCATCATGCGTACTTTTACTATATCATGAAGAATTTTATGCTTTGCTGCTTCCCTGGCTTTATCATTGTCAGGGGCGGTTACTGACACGGTATATGTATCTTTATCAGTCCACCCTGTGGGGGGAGCAGTTTCTGTCTCCTGCTTAACGATTTCAACTGCTTTATCTTCACTGATCTTCTTTACAGGTTCTTTTACAATCTCTTTACCTGCACAACCTGTAAG
>DINC01000213.1 GCA_002425885.1 Spirochaetia bacterium UBA5550
AACTATATCTTAAATATTAAAATGCTTTTCTGGTGGTGTAATAATGGATTTTAATATCAGCACAATATCCTTTTTAAGTGAAAAAAATTTCAGACCTGTTGATCCGGAAAAGGTTTATGATGTGGTTATAATAGGGGGAGGTCCAGCCGGCCTTACGGCTGCAGTTTACTGTATGAGAAAGGGTGTTGATACAGCTATTATTGTTAATCATATCGGGGGACAGGTTGCTGAAACTTCATCAATTGAAAACTATATGGGTTACAGGTATGTTAATGGTGTTGAACTGGTTGAAAAATTCAGGGAACAGGTCCAGCAGTTCAGTATAGGGTATGACGAGGGTAACGCTGTTGAGACTATTGAAGATGACGGAATAAAGAGGGTGATGCTCACTGACGGGCGGATAATAAAGAGCAGGACTCTGATCATCGCTTCAGGGAAGTCATGGAGGAAACTCGGCGTGCCGGGAGAACAGAGACTTACCGGTAAAGGGGTGGCTTACTGTACTATATGTGACGCCCCTCTTTTTGCAGGGAAAAAGGTTGTTGTAGTCGGAGGGGGAAACTCCGGAATTGAAGCTGCCATTGACCTTGCTGCTGTTGCAAGTGAAGTGGTGGTTGTGCAGCTGCTCGATAAACTGACTGCTGATAAGATACTTCAGGATAAGCTCTCAGGTTTTAATAATGTGAGTTTTATTTACAGCAGTTCTGTTAAAGAGATACAGGGCGATGAAAAAGTAAAATCTGTTATTCTTGAAAATACAGTCACGCATGAAATATCTGAAGTTTTTACTGATGGAGTTTTTGTGGAGATAGGACTTGATCCTAACAGCGGTTTTGCGAAGGGCGTTGTTGAGATGAATAAATACGGGGAGATAGCCGTAGACTGTGCGTGCAGGACCAGCAGGGATGGGATTTTCGCTGCCGGTGATGTTACCACAGTTCCCTTTAAGCAGATAATAATTGCCGGAGGGGAGGGCGCTAAAGCTGCTCTTTCGGCATGTGAATATTTGATGAATAAAGAGTAGGAGGTTTGATATGGCACTTTTTGATGCTAAAATTCAGCAGCAGCTGAAGGATGTACTTAATAATATGAAGGATGAGGTTCAGATAATTAATTTTACACAGGAGATTGAATGCCCCATGTGCAGAGAGACCCGTCAGTTTGTTGAGGAGATAGGCTCTCTAAGTGACAAACTTAAGGTGAAGGTGTACAACTTTGTTACTGACAGGGAGATGTCAGTGAAGTACAGGATAGACAAAATCCCGGCAATAGTGCTTCTTGATAAAGACGGTAATGATCACGGCATCAGGTTTTTCGGCCTTCCGGGGGGGTATGAGATTAATTCTTTTCTTGGTTCTATAATTGAGCTTTCCGGGAAGAGAGAACCGATTCCTGATGATATAATGAAACGCATCAAGGCAGTGGACAGGGATGTACATATTCAGGTCTTTGTGGGACTCGGGTGTCCGCATTGCCCTGCTGCGGTATCTACGGCTCACAGGCTTGCTATGGAGAACAGCCGGATAAAAGCTGACATGATTGACGCCAGCAACTTTGTCCCGCTTTCGCAGAAATATAATGTCACCGGTGTTCCTAAGATTGTGATAAACGATAAGTTTGAGCTTATGGGGGCTCATCCTGTGAATACATTTCTTGATGTTATAGACAGGATGAAGGAGATGAATCCTGATATGGGCTGATTTGCTTTTGTGAGAGTGAAACTTAGAGAGGGTATCCGCCGGATACCCTCTCTGTTAAATAATTATTGTTCCCGTTTTTTCTTTGCAGGTTTTTTTACTTTAACTTCTTCCCGTTCTTCAGCAGCAGGTAATTCCATCAGAGTAAAACCATTATCAGTCTCAGGTGTATAAAGCTGCGGGCTCATGGTTATCCCGAACCTCGAGAGTAAACCGGAAAACCGGGTTTTAATATCCTCTGCAACATGGTAGAAACATGGAACCAGCACAAGTGTTATAACAGTGGCAAATATCAGGCCATAGCCGAATGCAAGGGCAAGCGGTGCTGTCATATAGTTTTTCTCACCTATGCCGTATATACTCGGCATGAGACCCAGAACAGTTGTTCCTGTTGTGAGAAAGATCGGCCTGAGCCTCAGAACTGCTGCCTCTGCAAGAGCATCAAATAGGCCGTGGTTTTCATTACGTTTGATATTAATAAATTCAACCAGAGTGATAGTATTGCTGACAATTACCCCCGCGAGACTGAATATCGCAAGCACGCTCATAAAGCAGAGCGGTTCATGATGTATAAAGACTGCGAATATAACCCCGATTAAAGAGAATGGGATAGCAATCATTACAACAAGGGGGATCATAAGCGATTTAAAGAAAATCGCGAGAATAATGAATATCACAACCAGCGCCACCAGAAAATAATCTCCAAGTTCAGCAAGACTTTCAGAAGTCTCCTCCTGCTCACCTCCGTAAGAGGCAAAATAACCGGGGTATCGTTTTTCGATGTCAGCAAATTTTTCAGTTAAAGCCTTGTTAACTTTCACAGAGTTCGTTTTCAAAGTATCGACATTCGCTTTAACCTGGACAATTCTCTTGTAGTCAAGCCTGTTGATCTGTGAATAGCCGGGCTGCTGATTTTTTGTTGTTATCATACCGAGGGGAATGAGCCCTCCCTGGTTATTTGAGATCATCACGTCATTGAGGCTTTTTATTTTTTTACGCGCCTGTTCGTTAAAGCGTACTCTTATGGTGATTTCATCCTCACCATCCCTTACTGTTGTTGCTTTAGATCCTTCAAAGGATGCGTTAATTGCAGTTGCGACATCCAGCACAGAGACTTTTGCCCGTGATGCCATGACTTCATCTGTTTTATATCTGAATTCTGTTTTCCCCGGTTCAAAGTCTGTTTTAATATCATATACGCCATCTATCTCTTTGAGAAATGACATATATTCATGTGCCATTTTATTCAGGGTATCAAAGTCCTCCCCCCTTAACTCAACGTTTACAGGATCACCGACAGGCGGGCCGTTCTCGTTCACTTTGACGCTTATGCGGATATCACGGGATATGGTCCCCTGGTCTTTAGCTATATCAAAATCCTCTCTGAGTTTTAACTCTATCTGTGAAGCTGTCCTGTCACGGTCTTTTTCCGGTGTCAGATAGAGGAATATCGTCGATTTGTGAGTGCCGTCACCGGGTTTAGGATCCAGCCCGAATGGCACCTCTGTACCGACGCGGGAGTATACTGTCTCAAGCTCTTTCTCCGGTAAAGTCAGTATTATTTTTTCAATCTCTTTCATGTCTCTGAGATTCGCCTGAAGGTTTCTGCTGTTCGGGAGATATGTTTTTATCTCAATGTTTTCGGAACCTCCGCCCGGGCTGAAGATGAACCCCACGACAGGTACAAGGGCCAAAGAAAACAGCAGCGTGACAAAAAGTATTCCCACTGTAATATACCTGTGACGCAATGCGAGCTTCAGAAGTTTCATGTATTTAATCTGAATTTTTCCGAACAGGCCCTTCTCAAGGTGTTCTCCATCCTTAAGGACAATGCCGGCAGAGTTGTTTTCTCTGTGGCTCTCCCTGGTGAATATATTCAGAAAAGTCGGCATGATGAAGATCGCGATAACCCATGATGCGGTAAGTGAGATCATTACAACCATGGGTATATATTTTATAAATTTTCCCATGAGCCCGGTGAGGAGCATGAGGGGCATAAATGCCGCTGATATACAGAGGAAGGTCACGGTTACAGGCCATACAAGTTCGCTGGAGCCTTTAATGATAGCTTCACTCTTTTTCATCCCCATTTCCATATAACGGTGTGCGTTTTCAGATATAACTATTCCGAAGTCCACAATCATACCGAGAACCATGATGAATCCGAAGAGACTGATAACATTTATTGTTACACCGGCAATCTTGAGGCCGATAAAAGCCACCATGAATACTATGGGTATCGTTGCTGTGACCAGGGTTGCCATCCTGACTCCAAGCAGAAGGAACAGGATCAGTGCAAGGAGAATGAATCCTGAAATGGCGTTGGTTATAACTGAATCCATAGTATTTTTTGTGAACTCACTGGTGTCATTAAAAAGTTCAATACTCACAAGATCCGGGTTCGGATTACTGAATGTATTCATTTTACTTTTTATTTCATCAGTAAGTGTTATCTCATCAGAGCTCCTTTTTTTCAGCACCTTGAAGATCATCGCTTTTTTACCCTGGTAACGTTCGAGTACCTTCGGGTCATCCACTGTGTCCTTTACCGTTGCGATATCCCTGATACGGATTGCGTAACCTACATCATTTGACTGGATTACTGTGTTCAGAATTTCATTTATATTGTTATACTGCCCTTTTGTCCGTAATACAAATTCGTCATCACCGATTCTCAGCGGCCCTCCGGGGTAGTCTATGTTCCTTGAGCTTACAGTATTAATCACGTTATTCATGCCGAGTCTGTACTGTGCCAGTTTTTCAGGATCAACTTCCACAAGGAATTCTCTGTCATAAAAACCGTTTTTTTCAACCTCAGCTACGCCGTCGAAGTCATAGAAAAAATCTTCAAGCTTATCTCCGACATCCCGTAAAACCGTAAAAGGTACATTTTCATTCGATGCAACTATGGCAGCATAAAATATTTCAGTTTTATCAATCTTGATCTCTTCAACAACCGGCTTCTCCGCGTTTGACGGCATGTCTTCAACGAGGTCAACGGCATCCTTGATGTCCTGTATAACCTGTTTTTTATCACTTGCCTTTTCGTCAATATATACGGCAATTACAGAGACATTTTCAATGTTATATGATCTGACCTTGTCAATGCCGTCAACTTCGCGAAGTTTCTTCTCTATGGGAACTGTTATGAGACTCTCAAGCTCGTCAGGTGATCCTCCCGGATAAACTGTTTTTATGCTCACCATGTCAAAGCTTACTTCCGGGAAAGCCTCCCGGTTAAGGCTTGTCAGAGACATAATCCCAATCATAAAGATGAGGCCCACGATAAGAGCAACAACCAGCTTTTCTTTAATAAGATATTTAATTATGGTAAACATATTCCGGGTATCCTAATATTATTGNNTTTTTTAACATATCATTTTTCTTTTGGTATATACGTTTCAACATCTATGCCGTATGTTTCAAAGAGCTGATTTTTAGATACCTCAAATTCAAGAAGAGATGCGTTATATCCCACCAGCAGACTCAGTTCCTGTTCTCTGCTGTTTACAAGTGAATCAAGAGCATCTCTGACATTCGCTGCTGTGAAACGCCCTCTACGGAGGTTGGTCAGCATCTTGCTGTAGTAAATTTCAGCCTGCACCCTTGCTTCTTTAGCTTTCTGATAAAGTTTATAGCTTGTATCAATTTTTTCAATCTTTGAAGTAACATCATCCTTCACAATACGCTGGTATTTGTTTACATTTGTTTTAGCCTGTTCAACCATCCAGCCTGAATTTCTTTCGTTCACCTTCTGCTGGCTGTCATTAAGCGGATATGTAAGTGCAAGTTTAGCCTCAAATGTCGGGTATTGTGCGGTACTTGAATTTCCGTATGATTCACCAAGGCTTTCATTATAATCCATTGATGAAACCGACACTGAACCTTTAAGTGACGGCAGTGACTCATTTTCATACATTTTAAGCTGAAGCTTCGCATTTTCAAGAGAGCGGATAGCGTTAAGGTAATCGGCCCTTTTTGCGTAAGCGGTCTTTATTGCCTCCTCATGGTTGATGACAGGAAGCTTGTTGGAGAGAATAGCTTTCTCCTGCATCGTTATCTCCTCATCCATGTCCACCACCTGGAGAAACTTCCTGAGGCCGTCCCTGTACTGCTGCTCAGCCTGTGCCAGCGCTGCCTCTGAAGATGCTACACGGGAATTCCAGAAGTTAAGTTCAAACTGCTCCGCAAGGCCGAGCCTTACATTATCAGTGACAATTCTTCTTACGCGTTTTGTTTCGCGGAGCATAAGTTCAGCGTTGTCCATATTTGTTTTATAAACAATTACGTTCCAGTAATCTACAATAACCCCCACGACAACCAGTGAAAGATTGTAAATAATAGCATCTTTCTGCATCTGAGATGCGTTGGCAAGCATCTCCTCCTGCTTACGGTCATTATATCCGAATGCGTTTTTCAGCAGTTCCTGTTCAATAGAGGCAAAAATCACGGGGTTGTGATATTCCTTTGAACCTGAACCGTAATCGGTTGATGAGTATGTATGTTTGACTCCTGCCGCAACCGTTGTGCCTGAAGAAAATGATTTAGCAAGTGAAGCAGAACCGAATGTGGAACGGCTGTTTTTCCCGTTTTTGCTGTACAGCGGTTCCGGGTATTCAGATGAGGATATCCCCCCTTCAGCATTGAAGTATGGTGAATACTTGGACTGAAATTTTTTATAATCTGAATCAGTCATCGCCACATCATATTTTCCTGACAGAATGTCATGGTTGCTCTCGATGGCTTTTTTTATCGCTTCAGAAATTGTTATGCGGTAACCGCCGATGATCACAGCCGCTTCGTCAGCAAGCTCGATCTCAATCGGCTTTGATGATTTGCTGTCGTCATTATCCTGTGCCGTCGCTGATGATAGTATAACAGTAATAGCTGCTATTGATATCAGTGTATAAATTTTTCCTTTCAAGTTATCCCTCCGGATTATTTTCTAAAATTGTTTGAGGTTGAGACTGTCGCTCATCTCTTTTATGATTATATCAAGACGTTCTTTTTTATCGTTATCAAAAACCGGCACAGGGAGTTCTTTCCCTGCGGGTTTAAGAGCTTTGAATGAAAGCTCTGTAATAAACTGATAGAGCTTTTCTTTTTTATTGCTGTATAGAGAGTCATAAACGCTGGTGTCTTTCAGGAAATCCTCGCCGTGAGCAAAATCATTGATAAAGGCCACTATATTAAACGAGAACATCATTGTGTCGGTGATTTCGAATATCCCCTGACTTACGCCGTCTTTTATTATGCTTTCAAATAATAAAAGACGGGGCATCATGTAATTTTTAACAAATTCATAGAGAAGCCCATGTCCTTCAGCCATCTCTCTGGCGAATATCCGGTGCAGTTCGTCATCATGAGTATCCATATTTATGCCGACCATAATATACAGGGCGGCAGAGAGTTTAACAATAGTAGTCGGATTCCAGGAATCTATCTCTTTTAATAACTGCTCGGAAAATTCCGTGACCCTTTCGCCAATAGTGCTGTAAAAAATACTTCTGTACAGGTTCTCCTTGCTCTCAAAATGGTAATGCAACAGTGCCTGGTTGACACCTGCAATTGATGCAATTGAACTCATTCTGGCACCGTTGAAGCCCTTGTTGGCGAATTCTGTTTTTGCAGCTCTGAGAATTTTCAGTTTTGTTTCGTCGCCTTCTCTTGAATGTTTTAACATTATAATACCTTATTCTTGAATTAACCGGTTAATTAAATTAAATAGTTAATTTAATTAATGCCCTTTATTGTCAATATTTTTTTCGA
>DINC01000019.1:0-15588 GCA_002425885.1 Spirochaetia bacterium UBA5550
TATTTATTATAAAGATTTTATGATAAATAACAATCCCGCTGTAAACTCTGTAGGGGATTGTTAATGCTGCTGTTTATGAACAAAGTCGCGATTAAGTGCTTAATTAAATGCGATTAGAGTAATACCTGTGGCAGGAATTAAACTTTNNAGCAGAAAAAAATGATTTTTGAAAAGATTAATTCTGATGAACCTGTAAAGATTAACTTCAAGTATGTTTCTGAAGATATTCTGATGCTTATAAACAGCATAATCACCAGGATACTCGGGAAAAGGGATCTTCTGTATCTTCTTCATTCACTCATTACCATCATGAGGGAGCTTGTTGTAAACTCACTTAAAGCCAATGCAAAACGTGTTTTTTTTGAAGAGAGGGGCCTTGATATTAATGATCAGGCTCAGTATGCAAAGGGTATGGCGCTGTTTAAAGAAAAAATTATCGGTGATTTTGATTTTATTAAAAGCGACATTCTCAAAAGCGAAAACAGCATTCTCTTCAGTGTTACACCCGGTGAGAACGGAATTCTTTTTACTGTAAAAAACAGTACTCCTATACATAAATCCGAGCAGGAAAGGATAAACAAGAGAATCGCTGTAGCTGTTCAGAATGATAATTTCAGTGATATATATGCTCATCTGGAGGATGACAGTGAAGGGGCAGGCCTTGGTATTGCTCTGATAATCATGTTTCTGAAAAGCATGGGTATCCCTCACACATCGTTTAAACTGAAAAGTGATGATAAGGTAACAATGGCATCAATAGAGATACCTTACACTCTACACCCCCCTGAAATAATTACTAAAGTGAAAACCAGGATTCTCTATGAGATCAAAGGACTCCCCACATTCCCGGAGAACGTTGTTGAACTGCTGAAGATGTGCACATCCCCGGATGCGGATATTAATATTATTGCCGGGAAGATTAAGCTTGATGTTTCATTAACCTCTGATGTTATAAAACTGGCCAATTCTGCCGGATTTATTACTATGGGTAAAACCGACGATATAGGCAAGGCCATTGTTAAAATCGGGCTTAAAAATCTACATTCAATTCTGCTGGCGAGCAATTCGAGAAAAATACTTGAAAGCCGGTATTCAAAGTTTGAGGAGATATGGGAACACTGCGGAAGAGTTGCTTTTTACGCAAAGTCCATTGCCCTGAAGTACGGGATGCATGATATTGCCGAGAATGCCTATATTACAGGTCTGCTGCATGATATTGGTAAAGTGATTCTCCTTGCTGTTGATATGAATGCTGTGAAACAGATTGCTGAGATCGTCAGGAACAGGGATATTATAAATTCAAGCGTAATGGAGGAGATCGCAATCGGGATAAGCCATGCCGAAATAGGATCTCTTGTGGCAGAGAAATGGAATTTTCCTGATTATATGGCTGCAACAATAAAGTATCATCACTCCCCCCTACTTATTCCGGAACAGTTCAGGGATATAGCGTACACAGTGTATATTGCTAACATGATTTGCGGGATCGAGAAGAGAAACTACTATTACTACTATATAGAAGAGACCGCTCTCGGAAGATTCGGTATCAAAAGCGAAATTGATTTTGCTAAACTGCATGAATACCTCATTGCGGAGTATCAGAAAAAACCTAAATAATTTTATTTGCCTCCTGAAACGCTGAGTTGTAGACTTTCTTAAGAGGGACATCGTTCTCTGCTGCGAGTATTCTGCACTCTTCGTATTCCGGCGATATTGTAACCGTTTCCCCGTTCATCTCATGAATTTTTACGTTTACTCTCCCATAAGGGGTCTCAACCTGGACTGTTTTTCTTGCGAGTATTCTTCTTGAAGTATTGGTTATCCTTACTCCGGAGGTTGATGTTTCAGTGAATATCCGGCTGATTACAGATTCAGATTTTTCCGGATGAGTGATCACTTTAAGTATATGTCCGGGCCTGTTTTTTTTCATGAAAACAGGTATCAGCGCGACATCAAGTGCTCCGTCATCAAAAAGAATGTTAAACAGGTAGGAGTAGAACTCGGGATTCATATCGTCAATAGATGTTTCGATTTCCATAACTTCATCTGACAGAACTCCTTCAAGAGCGGCAGTTTCACCAATGTATACACGCAGAAGATTAGGTATATCCAGGTTTCTGCTCCCTGCGCCATACCCTATGCTGTTAATTGTTATCTCCGGCATGGAGGTATATGACTTTGCATAGTGTGCGATAATTGCAGCGCCTGTTGGTGTTGTAAGCTCGGCATTTGTGTCTGTTGAATACAGAGGTATTCCTTTGAGAATTTCTGCAGTTGCAGGTGCAGGGACAGGGAGCTGCCCGTGTGCTGTTTTAACGAATCCCCTGCCTGTATTCAGAGGAGATGATACTATCTTTTGAATTTTCATCTCATGTATAACAGCTGCAGCGCAGCATATATCAATTATTGAGTCAACAGCGCCAATTTCATGAAAGTGAATTTCTTCAATGGATTTAACATGTATACGCGCTTCAGCTTCTGCTATTTTATTAAATATTCTTATCGAATGATCTTTTACTGATTCATGGAGACCGCTGCGCATAATAATATCCGTTATATCTGATAGCCTTCTATGGGGCTGCTCTTCTGAGGCATGAACTTTAAATGATGTTCCTGATATTCCGTTTTTAAGTATCTTTTCTGTAGAGATTTTAAAACCGGAGAGGCCGAGACCTTCTGCGGTTTTTTCAATAAATGCAAAATTAAGTCCTGCGTCAATTAGTGCGCCGATCACCATGTCGCCGCTTATACCTGCAAAACAGTCGAAGTATGCTGTTTTCATGTCATCTCCCCGTATTAATTATGGACGCAAGATAACCTGCGCCGAACCCGTTATCAATATTAACAACTGCAACACCTGGAGCGCAGCTGTTTATCATAGTAAGCAGCGCGGAGAGCCCCTGAAAATTCGCGCCGTAACCGACGCTGGTAGGGAGCGCAATAACAGGGCGGCTTACGAGTCCAGCCGCAAGAGCAGGGAGCGCCCCTTCCATCCCGGCTGCTGCAACAATAACATTGGCTTTTGTCAGTATGTCAATGTGAGAAAGCAGCCTGTGAACGCCGGTGATCCCTACGTCAAAGAGTCTCTTCACCGGGGAGCCCATGGCTTCTGCAGTAAGCGCGGCCTCCTCAGCGTAAGGGATATCGGAAGTCCCCCCTGTGAGTACCAGCACATACCTGTCAGTCACAGGTTCAGGGATCTCTCCTATAATAATTATACGTGCGTGGCGGTTATAGGTAATTGAGTCAAAGGAGTTAAGGAGATAATCGTAGAGTTCACCTGTGGCGCGGGTAGCAAGAATAACACGGTTGTTCCTGTGAAGTTTTCCGGCAATATCTCTTACCTGCTCAAAAGTTTTCCCCTGCGAAAATATTACTTCAGGTGTTCCTGTCCTCAGTGCCCTGTGATGGTCCACCATGGCAAAGCCGAGATCCTCGTACGGAAGATTTTTAAGTTCAGCTATGGCATCATCTGCGGAAATGGTTCCGCTTTGAATATTTTTAATTAGTTCTCTTATCTTCTGTTCTTCCAATGTTTGTGCCCTCTATCTGCGGAGATTCATACTCCCGGTTCTGTAGCCTTCGAGATCAATGGCTGCAAAATCAAAACCGAGAGATTTTATATAATCAGTTATCTGTCTGCGTAACGCCGCATCTGTAAGCATATTGAATTTATCAGCCGGAATTTCAATTCTTGCCACATTGCAGTGGATTCGCAGTCTTACAACGGGGAATCCATTTTCCCTGATGAAAGACTCGCCTTTTTCTATTTTTATGAGATCCTCTTTTTTGATCGCAGTGCCGAAGGGAATACGGGTTGCCAGGCATGGTGACGCATCAAGACTCCAGTTTTTGAGATCGTAGTATCTTGCGAGTTCGCGTATATTAGCTTTTTTGAATCCGGCTTCCTTCAGCGGGCTTAAAATTTTAAGTTCAGCGAGGGCTTTCAGCCCGGGCCTGTAATCGTCAAGATCTTCACTGTGAGTGCCGTCGAGGATTAAAGTAAACCCTTTTTCCTCTGCTGCTTTTCTGATTAAAGTAAAAATATATTTTTTGCAGTGATAACATCTGTCATGAGGGTTTGAAGATATTTTTTTTTGAGCGAGAATATCGGTTTCTATCAGAATATAACTTATATTTCTGAGACTGAGAAACTCCACTGCTGCATCAGTTTCACTCTGCGGATTCAATTGACTTTTTACAATTACAGCAAGGATTTCCGGATTTTTATTTCTGTAAGCTGCTTCAAGAAGAAGGGTGCTGTCTACACCTCCTGAAAAGGCAATAGCAACCCTGCTGCAATGCGAAAGAATTGCTTCAAGGCGCTCCCGGCATTTTTCAGTTTCATCTGAAAGCTTAAATAAATTCATTTTTACCCCGGCCATTGCTGGCTATATTGAATTAATCTTATTATTAATATACCAATTTTTAATACGTATTGATAATTTTTCGTGCACCCTTTTTTATTGGTGACAGGTGTAGTATAGTTTTTAAATTCAGAAGAAGTCGTTTCCCGGAGTAAAGCTATGATAAAAATTTCAGTTAATAAATCAAGGGCTGCAGATAATATAAAGGATCTTGCTGGAATAATCTGCGGCTGTGCTGTAGGGGGCATGGGTTTATCTCTTTTTCTCATCCCCTTTAAAGCCAGTCCCGGCGGGGCTGCCGGTGTGGCGCAGATATTTTATTATATTTTGAATGTACCTGCCGGGGTCATGATGTTTGCAATTAATATTCCGCTGTTTATCATAGGGGTAATTATATTCGGTAAGATGTTCGGTGTAAAAACACTATGGGGAATTTTCTGGCTTTCCTTTTTTACAGATTTTTTTAATTCAAATGCCTTTCTTAGCGCGGATTTTCTGAAGGATTTTCTTTTCAGAATAAACGATCAGACAGTCTCTTTTACCAATGAAGTTTTTCTCGGAGTTGTGGCAGGGTCACTCCTTTTGGGGCTTGGTGCAGGGCTTGTAATTAAATTCAACGGGTCAACAGGGGGGAGCGATATCCCTGCGCTGATGATAAGAAAATATTTCGGATTTACTGTGGGCATGTCCTACTTCATGATAGACAGCATAATAATTTTTGCTGTGGGGATAATATTCAGAAATCCGAATCTGATACTTTGGGGATTTGTTTCTCTTTATATAACAACAAAAAGCACAGACTTTGTTGTTGAGGGGCTTTCATACACAAAGGAGCTGTTTATTATAAGCTCTGATTCAGAAAAAATAAAAAAGTATATTCTTAAAGATCTCGACAGAGGGTTCACTCTCCTGAAAGGGGAGGGGGGGTATACAGGGGAGCCGAAGGACATTATATATGTCGCGCTGCATACAAGAGAGCTTCCTAAAATTAAGGCGCGGATAAAGGAGGTTGACCCGAAGGCATTCGTTGTGGTGAACGATGCCTACGAGGTCTTCGGAGATTTCAGGCGTTAACTCTTAATATATATTTTTTAAGTATCTATGCAAATTTTATATTAAGTTCTTCTGCCAGGCGCTGAATTTTTTCGGAATTCTCACGGAGAAGTTCTGTGTTTTCAGCGTTTTTCTGTACTATGGCACTTGTACTTTCAACACTTGCCACTATATCATTAATTGCAGTCTTCTGTTCCTGCATTGACAGCTCTATAATTCCGGATTTATTTTTTACAGCTTCAACTCTTTCATTCATAATCCTTTTGATATCTTTCTGACTTGTGATTTCCTGAATCATATCAAGGGATTTCCCCTGAATTGCTTTGAAATTGCCAAGGAGATTCTGGATGAACAGAAGTATGTTTACTATTATCCGGTTACCCTGCTCAACATCATTTCTGCTTTTTTCTATGAGAGATGATATCTGTTTAAGCTGCTGCTGGGATGTGTCCGCGAGTTTGCTTATCTCCCCTGCAACTACCGCAAAACCTCTGCCGTACTCTCCGGCACGCGCGGCTTCTATTGAAGCATTGAGAGCCAGAAGATTGATCCTCTCGAAAAAATCTTCGATTATTTCAGTTACAGTTTCCACTTCTGCTGAGTTATGTGAAATCTGCCTGTTTGTCCTGTCCAGATCTTCTGATGCTTGTTTCCCGTTTTCAGCAAGTTGCACAAAGGAGTCGAAGAGTTCGTTAATTTCACGGGAATGATGTTCCGTGAGTCCGATTGACATTGCAAGAGTGTTGAGGCAATCGATTAAGTTCCGGAGAGCAGCTCCCTGTTCAATAGTCTGACCGGCTACGTTTTCAGTACCTGCTGAGATCTCTTCAATGGCTGAGGTAAGCTCCTCCACTGATGCCGCCTGGGATCTGGCATTATCGGTGTATGAATCTATAAGTAAAGTATTGGTGTTTATGGAATTTCTGAGTTCATTAGCAACGGATTTTATAGTATCCATGAGATTTCTTATGTGAAGAAGCTGCTCGACATTTCGTGCAGACTCACCTTCCGCATGCTGTATTGTCTGCTGCATAAAGCGGTTGGTAAAGAAACCTGCCATATATACACATGCAAGAGTAATTGAGCCGTCATAATAGGCGGTTTTTGCTGTTTCTGCTATGATTCCTGAAGCCAGTGAAGGTACAATTAAAAAGAAGTAAGTTGACTGAATAGTCAGAAACAGTATAAATAAAACTCCGGTAACGCCGGCTGTACAGAAAAAAGAAGCGTATACAAGATCAAGATACATGAAATATGTAAGTGAAACTCCGGCCAGGTGCGGCGGCTGAAGAAGAAACCCGCCACCTGCAAGGATGCCGGCTCCTGAGGCCATAACAACAGCAGCACCGGCAGCTTTACCGCGTGCCACGAGAGCTATCGTTGTAAAAGCAACAGTAATTATCGGTATTGTCAGTTTAAGAGTATGATACAGGCGGGATGTATTATCATATGACAAGGCGATAACAGACAGCGCTATCATAAGCAGAATAAAAAGTATGGCTGAATAAGCTGTAAATTGAGCTTTTCTGTAATAGAGTACATCAGCTTTTTCTATCCGCTTCAATAAAAATGAATCAAGATGTACAAGAATTTTCATATTTTAATACGCTCTCTATTATTAATTTCAGCAACATTGAAAAATATAGAGTTTTTTATCCATAACAAAATTGGTTAGCCAATAAAAAATTGGAATAAAATGCTTGCTGACACTTCAGTCTATAAAAATATGCCGGGAAAAGAACAGGAGATTATTAAAATCGGCAGGATACGGTTAATCCGTAGACAGGGGAATCGGTTTCATCGAATGAGATAAAGGGCTCGGGCAGTATAAATTCTTCGGTGACAATGCCATTATTCAAATCTTCTGTTGTTATAAGAGTATGAACAGTTTCAATCAGTTTTGAAACAGCGAGTACTCCGCATAATTTTTTTGCTGTTCCGGTATCGGCTTTCTTTTTAACATATGTATCGGTTTCCCTGTTATACTCTTCAGGGCGGGAAAACTCTCTCAGTGCAGTATAGAGAAGAATATTATTGAGATGAAAATAAAAGTATCCCCATCCTCTCCGGCCTTTGTAAAACATGCCGCCGCCATTGCTGACAATGGATAGATAAACAGCTGTTATATTGCTTCCCAGAAGCCTTGTATCCTGAGAATAATATGAAGCTTTATAAAGGTAACTGTTAGCATATGAATCGATAAAAAGCGGGAGTCCCCCTGCGGCAGCCATATACCATCCGAAGTAATACATGGCCCTGTCATCCTTTGAAATATCCTCTTTATTATCTTTCAGGCGGGATGGGGAATTGTAGAGCCCGCGAGCTTCCATATATAAGTATGGGGCTGCATTCACCATCCAGAGCCCCAGGCCGGTCCAGTCATTATTCATATAGTAGCCGAGAAAGGGTGATGCCAGGGGCATGGATGCACTTGCAAATGGTGTCAGCAGCGCTACGTAAAGTGTATCTTTAATTTGAGTTTTGTTAAATACAATTTCCCGTTTTCTTTTTTTGTAATAATTTTTTAATCCGGCGGATTTATCTTTATAACTCAGAATGATAAATGAATCAGCGGCAGGTTTACCGGTGCTGTTTTCTGTTATACGGTTTTCTTTAAGAGTAACCTTGCCCGTTTCAGCCGGCTTCCCTGTGCTGTCTTTCCTGTATAGAGTATAGTTTCCATTAACTTTAATATCTGTGTCAGCAATATAGGATTCACCGCTTTGTTTAATTGGGATATCCTGTATGAAAGAGGCAAGTATACCTGAGATAAATTCCGCAGCGTGTTCTTCACAGATCAGGCTGAATTCTCTTGTTCCGGCAGGAGCATCCATAGGTATTTTGACAGAGTATGATTGGATGAGTGTGCCGTTGTGCAGAGCGTTCATTGCATAAGCTTTCAGAGTGAGATGCAGATACGTGTCCCTGTCCTGAATATTCCCGTTAATAATTAGATTTATCCCTGCGTTTCGCGCGAAAGGAATTATACACCTTTCATCAAAACAGCTGAATTTCGCCAGCTCCCTGTTTATTATTCCTGGATCAATTGTATCAAATTCAGCCTTTTCTTTGAGGATTGTTAATGTATGCTTTTCGGTTATAGTTGCTAAAGTCATAGCCCTGGATGTATTCCATGAAATGGATGTTACACCGGCAACAGGTTTTGCCTGGAGGTTGCTCCAGGTTATAATAAGTAATGCTGTTAGAATAAAAGATTTTTTCATTAGAATTCCGGCAACAGACAGGAGTGTAGCTGTGCCGGAACAGGCGTGTCAAATAAAAAAGGATCAGTATGATCTGAATATTGCCGCAAGTTTCCCCAGGACTGTAAACTCTCTCCCTTCGATAGGCTTGTAAGCGGAATTTTTAGGGAGGAGCTTTATGGAATCAGATGTTTTCTGGAAAACCTTTAATGTCGCCTCATCCTCAAGGAGGGCTGCAACTATATCCCCGTTATTGGCAACATTCTGTTTTTTTATAATTGCGATATCGCCGTCAAAGATCCCCCCTTCGATCATGGAATCTCCTGCAACATTAAGAGCAAAAAATTCGCCTGAACCGAACATCTCCTCCGGAAATGTAAGGTAATCTTCAATATTTTCTTCTGCCAGTACAGGTGTTCCTGCTGCAATCCTTCCAAGGAGAGGAATTGATACTCCATTTGAAGAAGGTACAGCCGCTGAATCATCAAGAACAACTATGGCTCTTGATTTATTCTGCTCTGTCCTGATATGGCCTTTCTTTTCAATAGCCTTGAGGTGATCATATGCGCCTTTAACAGTTATTCCGAACCTGTCACCGATCTCTCTGACTGTGGGGGGGAAGCCTGAATCATTAATCTTCTCCCTGATAAAATTCAGTATGATCTGCTGTTTGTCAGTTAGTTCTTTTGTCATATAATTACCTTCGGCACGATATAAAGAATCCTTAACATAAAAATAGCATACATCTGTTAAATGTCAAGAGGAAAAATGTTTTTTTTGGTTTTGAACGAGTTTCACCGGATAAAGCTAAACTCTAAGTCAGGTTATATTAATATTAGAATCGTCATTACTATTATTCTTGACATGACCATATTATATGATTATGNNTAGTCATGTAATATGGTGGTGAAATAATGAGATGGAAAATAGCAGAGGCAAAAACAAAATTTTCAGACCTTCTGCGTAAAGCTGAAAAGGAGCCCCAGTTTATATACAACAGGGATAAGATGGTGGCAGTTGTTATTAGCAGTGAGGAATATGATGAGCTTGAAAAGATTAAGGATTCATCATCCGGCCTTTCTCTTGCATCAGCTTTAACTGAATTCAGTTCTCTCTGCGCGGAGGAGTCCTATACTTTTAAAGTTCCGGTACGGAAAAACCGGAGGACTGAATTCCCGTGATAAAATATTTAATTGATACGAATATAATAAGTGAACTATCAAAGCATTCACCGGATAAGTCAGTTGTAGAATGGGCATCATCAGTTAAAAGGTGCGCGTTAAGTGTCATTACAGTTGAAGAGCTTTATTTCGGTCTTTCATGGCGTCCCAATAAAAGAATCTTTGAATGGGCAGAGCGTTTTATTAATGAATACTGTGAAGTAATTCCTGTGACAGCATCAATTTCACGAAGAGCCGGTATCCTGAGAGGTGAGTTTCAGGCTTCGGGTGTAACAAGGACCCAGGCTGACATGCTCATAGCAGCAACTGCTGCAGAGCATGGTCTTGCGGTTGTCACGCGCAACCTGAGAGATTTTGAAGGGTGCGGTGTGGCTCTTCTTGATCCATTCGCAGGAATCTGATTTTAAGCCGGGAGCACACCGCAGTATTTGATCCTTCCGGAGATTACCGGTTTTCCGGTATCTGCACCATCACAGCCTCGCCCTTAGCTTTTACTTCACCATTTGCTGATAGCGTGGAGTGTACTATTATTTTTCTACCTTTAATCTCTGCTGCATGGGCCCTCAGTTCAAAAACTGTTTCTGATGGAGCGGGTTTAAGAAAATCCACTTTAAGGGATGCAGTGACAAATCTGTGAGGTGGTGTGGTCTCAAGGTCAAGGCCCTCTTCCCTGTGTTTAAAATATGCGGCAGCTGCCGCTGAGTGGCAGTCAAGCAGTGAGGCGATCATCCCGCCGTAAATGTTGCCCGGGAATCCTCCTGAGTATTTAGGGTCCGGAGTGTAATGGCATACTGCTTCATCACCATCAGGGAAACTTTTAATCTGGTGGCCTTCCTGATTTTTAGGCCCGCAGCCGTAGCAGTGTGCAAACTCATCGGGGTAGTAATCCTGGATTGCTTTTGCTGTCATAAGTTGTATCCTCTTTATATATTTTATAATGATTTAAAGTTAAAGTTATAACTGCTTTCTGATATTGAAANNACGCCTTTTCTTTTTTATCTTAAGAGAGAAGGGGCGTGTTATTTTTTTTAGGAGTAAAAAAATGAACAGAAAAAAAATTATCGTGAACAGCAGGGATTACACGAAACTGACAGGTATTATAAACATTAAACCCGGCAGCAGTGAAAATGAGTACAGGGGACTCTATGAGGAACTTAAAAATGCTGTTTTGGTTGAACCTGAGAAGATGCCACCTGATGTAATTACCATGAATTCAAAAGTGAGATTTAAGGATATAGAAGAGTCAGAAGATTATATATTCTCACTGGTCTATCCGGAGGAAGCAGATACATCAAAGGGGAAACTCTCAATTCTGGCTCCTATTGGTACGGCACTCCTTGGATACAGGGTGGGTGATAAAGTGAAGTGGAAAGTACCCGCAGGAGAAAAGACATTTCTCGTTGAAGAGATTCTCTACCAGCCCGAAGCAAACAGGGACTATCTCCTTTAAAAAAGCAATTACGGTAAAACGGTCCGATTTTCCTTCTGCTGCGGGGGAGGGTCGGAGCCTGAATGCGATGTTTCTCTCTACTTATCAGCCTGCTCTAAATAAGAATAATATTACTTGAAATTAACGGCAGCGGTGTTATTTTTGCCGGACGGTATACTTATGAAAAACAGATCCGCATCAATTTGATTTTTTCGGGGATTTGAAAGATCTTTTTCAAAGCAACAATAACCGGAGTGAGAAATGTACAGAGAAGAAAACTTCAACAGTAAGATAATAGATATGAACCGCTTTATTGGTCTGGTTCAGCCCGGGAACAAAATTTTTCTTACAAGCGGCCCGGCTATCCCTCAGCTTGTGACGCGGGAGCTTACTACATCCGATAAGCTCAGAAATTACGACCTTGAAATTATTCAGCTTTTTTCTCTCGATTTCTTTTTTAACCAGCAGGCATGCGATATGCAGAACTACAGGCTGAAGACATTCCGGAGCGGTGAGACTACATCTGAAAATATGTGCGAGGGTAAAGAGGATTTTATCCCTGCGAACCTTGTTGAGATCCCCTATATATTCGGGACAAAGGCTATTGAAATCGATATCGCTGTTATTTCAACATCACCTCCCGACCGGCGAGGCTTTATGAGTCTTGGTGTTGCCATAGACGTTGCAGCAACAGTTATTAAAAATGCAAAAATTGTAATAGCTGAGGTTAATCCCAATGTTCCGGTGACGTATGGTGAAACTTCTATTCACGTTGATCAGATAGATTATGCAATCATGAGTAACGAGCCCCTCCTTGAAAGAGAGCGGAAGCCCTATGATGCTGTTCAGGAGAGGATCGGGTGGCACGTGAGCAACCTTATTCAGGACGGCTCAACTGTTGTCCTGCATGTAGGGAGGCTCTTTGATGCCATTGCTGTTCACCTCATGGCAAAGAGAAATCTCGGTATTCTGACAAATGTTCTGTCAGACTGGATTATTGACCTTGTTGAGGCAGGGGCTATCTCTGTTGACAGGAGGCGGGAAAGCGGAGGACAGATATCAACATCCTACTGCTACGGGACAAAGGAGCTTTATGATTATGTAGATCATAACCAGCTCTTCGGATTCTACCCTGTTGCCAGGCTTGCTAATCCTCTTTTTATTAAAGACATCCCTAAGATGATAAGTATCATGAACGTGGAAAAGATAGATATTACAGCAGCAAGAACAATGGTTTATACCGGTGATGATCTTATTTCCGGCTATGAAAGCAAGTTCAACTTCGCTGCAGGTACAGCCTTTTCAGGTAGCGGCAAGGTGATATTCGCACTGAATTCAATTGATCAGAACGGCGGGAGCAATATAGTGATCTCGTTTGACCGCGACAACGAGAGAGTGAGGTCAACCCTCAGCGCTGCACGGTATGTTGTTACTGAGTACGGTATTGCATCCCTTTTCGGTAAATCTGTAAGGGAGAGGGCTCTTTCACTAATTGAAATAGCTCACCCTGACCACAGGGAGACCCTTTTCAACAGATCGAAGGAGCAGGGTTATATCTATCCTGATCAGATATACAAATCTATTGCGGCAAATTATCCCTCAAGGTTTGAGACGGTGAAGACATTCAAAGACGGCCTTGAGCTGAAGATACGGCCCATAAGAGCTTCGGATGAAGATATGATGAGACGGCTTTTCTATAAGTTCTCGGATGAATCGAAGTACTACAGATATTTCACTCATGTGAAGGTTATGCCGCACAAGAACATGCAGAAGTACCTCAGTGTAGACTATGATAAAATATTCGCTGTTGTTGCAGTACACCAGACAGGTAATATCGAAAAGATTGTTGCAGAGGCCCGTTATGCGGCATATCCCTCTGGTGATGCCTATGAGATGGCTTTTCTTGTTGATGAGGAATATCAGGGGAAAGGGATCGCCACATTCATGGCAAATTATCTGATAAAGATTGCCCGTGAAAGGGGGATTAAAAAACTTGTTGCCTCTGTACTTTCTCAAAACAGAAAGATGCTGGAAGTGTTTGACAAGGTCAGTGTTAAGCCTGTTAAACAGTATGAAGGCGATACTGTGGAACTTGAGTTCTTGCTGTAAAATCGGTGAAATTTTTACGGGATAATGCTGCATTGTTTTTACTTCAAAAAAGTGCAGGCCCGATACTGCTTTAAAAACATTAATATTATTCCTCCAGCTATTTATTAGACCTGCTGTGCATATTTTTGAAACAGGGCTNNCCGCGAGGCTGGGATTTGCAATACCTGAATTTTAAAAGGTAAGTCCTTGACATAAAAGTTTTTCTGTGTTATGCGAATAAATATATAAATAAAAATTAAAATATGAGGGGGATTAATATGGCAGTTGAAGGTGCCCGTTCGTGGCAGAAAAATTATGATCCGGCTATTCCAAAGAGTTACGTTTATCCGGAAATTCCGGTTAAGGATATGTTTCTCAGTCATGCAGCTACAAAGGGGAACAAGCCTTACATTATTCTTGATGACATAGTTTTAAATTATTCGACGAGCAACATGATTGCACGTAAGTTTGCAAATGCGCTAATGGGCCTGGGGATTAAAAAGGGTGACAGGGTTGGGCTAATGGCTGCAAACATTCCTCAGTATATTCTGGCGCTCCAGGCCTGTTTTAAAATCGGAGCTATTGCTGTTCCTGCAAATCCGCTCTACACAGTTGACGAAATTACTCACCAGTTTAAGGACTGCGAAGCTGAAACCATTGTTGTAATGGCGATGTTCGCGGACAAAGTTATTGAGGCAAAGAAAAGCGGAAAAACTTCTATCAAAAATATAGTATCGATTCAGCTTGCTTCTCTCCCGATTGATATGACAGGTAAAGATGTGATCGATTTTAATGAACTCACCGGAAAGGGTGAGGATAAAGAGCCTGATGTCGAGGTTACATCTGATGATATAGCAATGCTTCAGTACACAGGGGGGACAACCGGTGTATCAAAAGGCTGCTGTCTTACTAATTATAATATAGTGTCCATGGCTTATCAGATCGGGCACCAGATGCTTCAGGCATGTCCCTATGAACTTGTAAAGTGTGTGGGGATTGTACCCCTTTACCATATATTCGGATTTAACACAACAATCAATGCCTGTAATTATATAGGGGGCTCAATTCTTTTAATTCCTCGCCCTGATCTCAATTACCTCCTTGAATCAATAAACAAACATGAGCCCACAGTTCTTACAGCTGTGCCCGCCCTGATTATAGGTCTGAACAATCATCCGAAACTCCCTGAATCAAAGATACGCTCACTGCGTGGTGTAATCTGCGGTTCATCGCCTCTATCTGTTGAAAGCTTTAATGAGTTTGAAGCAAAATCAGGTGCCCGGATTATTGAAGGGTATGGTGCATCAGAAACGACCAATATTGTTACTTCGAATATGATCAGAACCAGGAAAATCGGCAGTGTCGGAATTCCGTGGCCCGATGTTGACCTGAAGATAGTTGACCTGGAATCCGGACAAAATGAAATGGCTGTTGGTAAAGAAGGGGAGATAATAGTTAAAGGCCCCCAGGTGATGACGGGATACTGGATGAATGAAAAGGAAACAGCACATGCAATGAAAGACGGCTGGTTCTTCACAGGAGATATAGGTTATATTGATGAAGACGGTTTTGTTTTTATTGTTGATCGCAAGAAGGATATGATCCTGTGCAGCGGATTCAATGTGTATCCCCGTGACATAGATGAAGTTCTTTACCAGCACCCGGCAGTACTTGAAACCTGTTCTATAGGTATCCCGGATATTAAAAGGGGTGAAACAGTGAAGGCTTTTATTGTACTTCGCGAAGGCGCATCATTGACAGAGGATGAAGTTAAGAATTACTGCAGGGAGAAACTTGCCCCGTACAAAGTCCCCACACATGTTGAGTTTATGAATGAGCTCCCCAGAAGCGCTGTGGGTAAACCTCTCAGAAGACTTCTCAGGGACAGGGAGATGAAGAAGAATTGAGACTGCGATAAATTAAAACGCCGCCTTTATTATAAAAGGCGGCAGCTAAACCCGGAGAATCAGCTATCCATATCATCCAGCATATACTTCGCGTTAGGCACAATCTCAAGAATTTCGCTGTCGCAGATTATTATTGGTATATTTTTATGAGTGAACTTGTACTTCTTTTTTTGCGGTTCAAGATCAATGTTGTGATCATGGCTGATCTCCACCATCCATTTATAGAAATAGTTTTTCCCCATAATAATATGTTCAGGTGATTGTTTTTTTTCCCTGAGTTCATCTATCATCTGATCAATAGCCCTGACTATACTCATAAAATCACCTCCATGCATCTGATTATAATATATTTATTATGTA
>DINC01000019.1:15647-20287 GCA_002425885.1 Spirochaetia bacterium UBA5550
ATGTATAATGAAGGTTTTGTTTTTCATTTTACTGTTGGGGACAAGCATCCCTTTTTTTTCAACGAACAGTTTAAGGCGTGTTATTTTTTCATCAGGGAATACTACGCGGAACTGGATGTTAGCTCCTTTCCGTGGTTTGAATGTTACGTAGTATTCGTTTTCGAAAGTTCTTCCACCATCAAGAAATTTTGCAATTATCTGCCGGTCCCCTTTTTGATTGACTGCTTTATCATCCTTTACGGCACTCCCGAAAGCCAGGGATGAAATCAGTATGATTATAAAAGAGCTCAAAAGTCTGTACATCTCTCCTCCTTATGAATTGTATTAACACAATGATTTTAAACAGATAGACAGTGTATATCAGAAAAAGAGAGTCTATCTTCCGAATATCCTGTCAAGGAAGGAGATCACCTCACCGGCAACCTCTTTCAGCTCGTGTCCTCTAACAATGCCGTGTCTTGCTGATTTAATCCGGACAAGTTTTTTATCCTGTGAACTGATTTTTTTGTAAATCTCCTCCGCGCTCTGGGGGTTTACCACGGGGTCATTCTGGGCCTGTATGATAAGCGCCGGTATTTTTATTGATGAGAGGTTGCTTTCAACAACTTTCATCAGCTGCCCCAGTTCATAGATTCCGTTTATCGGATTACGCGGATAGTTTATGTCAGGGTTTTCAGGGACATTGGGTATAAACTCGACTCTGTTTTTACTAAGATTAAATTTTTTGAGTATTGAGTTAAACACCGTCACAGCACCGGAGAGATAGGCGCGGATATCCTGAAGCCGCAGAGGAGCCGCGATTGATATCATAGCTTTGAATTTTTCACCCTTCTGCTCAGCCTGAAGCAGAGCGAGCCCGGCGCCTGTGGAAAAACCGCAGACAGCAAATTCACTTACGCTGTTTTTCATAATAACGTATCCCCTGTTGACAGATTCGTTCCAGTCCTGCCAGCGCACATGCGCGAGATCTTTCGGAGATGTTCCATGTCCCTTGAGCCTCGCTACATATACCGAGTATCCGGCTTTATGAATCTTTTCTGCAAGCAGGCGCATCTCCTCAGGGGCAGCCATGTAGCCATGCACAAGTACCACTCCATACCTGTTGAAGATGTTATGAAGAAATATCGGTGCACCCACCTTCTCATGTCTTGTCTCCCCTTCCCTGTAATACCTGTTGTAATCGTCAAGGAAGATCTTTTTATCAAGATTGAGAAACGTGTCCCTCACCTTGAGCTTAACCAGCCAGGGGGGCATGAACATGATCTTCCTCAGCATATTGGTAAGTTCTGTCAGTGGTTCAATTTCATTGTTAAGCACCTCGACAAAGTTATCTCTTCTTACAATATGGAAGTTGTAAATCAGAGCGAAGAGCCCTGTGTTTCGTATGATGGTATCACCTTTCACTTCAACAAGCTTATTCTTTACAGCCTCTTCCATAAAACTGTCGTATTTTTCATGAAACACATCAGCGCCGATATTGTGTCTTTTCAAAAGGGTGGAGTGGAAAGAGTTGATCTTCAGCTCCTTAATCCGTTCAATTGCAAGGGACGCCCTGTTTTTAAAGTCGTAATCATGAATTGTATTTTTAGGATAGTTGGCCAGAATATAGGCGAATATATGATCATGGTTTACTGTGGTCATATTGTAGATGGATGTCATATACTTCTGCATGACCTTAAGGCTTAATTTTTTAATATCGTCATTCCCGGAGATGTCCTCGAGGCAGGTCTCTTTTCCGCATTTGAATATGTTTGCTACAATCCGTGTCTTATTGACATAGTCAGACATCTTGATCGCTTTGCCGAAGTTAATGTCAATATCCACACCCTTTGTGAGCATTGTTCCTTCAACCTCAAGTTCCTCTGCGAATCTCCCTGTGATCTCCCCTGCGAATTTTTCTACCAGTTTTTTAATTATGTTGTTTCTTGCACGGATGGGGTAGTAGGTGATATTTACCGGCACAATATATGTTGACCCTGTAAGCACTCCGGCAAGATCCTCTTTCCCTATACCGTAAGCATTCATGAATACTTCAAGATCCTCTTTTCTACCCTTATCGTAGAGCCTGCGTATTATCTGTCTGTTTATTTCAGAGCGGAGGGCAATGGTTGCAGCACCTGAATGTGGCGGCCTTCTGATGCCGGTGTTGTATACAATGAGTTTCCCCTTTTCAACGATCTTCTTGTCTTTAATCATCTGGCCTTCAGGATAAATTATAACAGACATCTTCCCCGTGAGCAGGGCGTTGGATAGCACCTTGTCCCTGTCAGGGTCTTTGGTTGACACAGCTCCCATCTTATGAAGAATAGATTCCAGTTTTCCTTTAAAGAAAGATGAGTCCGCAAGTGAGAGGCAGTATTGCCCTGTATTTTTATGAATAACATAGGGGAGAAAGGCTGTTTCCATCCTTGTGAAGTGATTCACTACGTAAAGTACATGTGTGGCAGGTACATTCTCCACATCATGAACCCTGATATCAGCCTCTGATGCCTTGAACAGCGCATCCATTGTAAGTTTGGCTGCGTTAAGCATAAATTTTGAAAGGGTCATGTCAGGCCTCCTGAAGCCTCAGTATTTTGCTGTAAAAAAATCTTCCAGAATTTTCCTGTGATCAAATGCCATGTCAGAGGGGATTTCATCAAATCTGAATATCCGTGCTTCAGCGGCATCATCCTTACCTTCAGGTTCACCTGAAGCTTTTGCAACAAAGACTGTGGATATTGTATGCTGCCTGCTGTCCCGTGCCGGGTCGGAGTATGCGTGAAACTGGCGGACAAGTTCAACGTTGAGAGATGTTTCTTCTTTAGCCTCCCTGATTGCGGCATCTTCAAGGGTTTCACCATAGTCAACGAAGCCGCCGGGTATAGCCCATCCGTAAGGGGGGTTTTTTCTTTTAATGAGAACGATCCCTCTCCTCCCCTTTGATTCTGTTTCTATGATTATATCTACAGTGGGTACCGGGTTTCTGTATTTTTTCTCTTCCATAACACTCCATTCTGATCAGAAAGTTTTAATTATAGCAATTTAATAATAAACTAAGACATCAATTTGTCATTTCGAACCCGCATCATTTCTTCGGGTGAGCAGTTCGGCAGGCTCACTGACCGTCAACACCGGTTCCTGAGCTTATCGAACTGCTCACATGCGTTCGAAATGACATCGCGAAATCATTTTGCCAACTGCTATAATACATGTTAATAATATAAGCAAACTTCCCGATCTGCAAGCAAAATAACATTAAAAATAAAATATTAAAGGAATATTATCTGCCGGTAATTGTGGTGGTGGTTTTTTGTAAAACGGATTGACTTAAAGATAAGCGTTTCAATAAAATTGAACAAATTGCCGGTGTTTGAGTATTACAGGATCCGCATTAGTCATGGCTGATCCGGGGAAAATAAACTGCAAGGAGTTGTACAATGAATGTAAATGAAATGTTCAGCCTTAAAGGGAAGGTCGCGATAATTACAGGGGGAGGCCGTGGTATAGGGGAATTTATTTCGGAGGGACTTGCCGAAGCAGGCGCAAACCTCGTAATAGCATCCCGAAAAGTGGAAAACTGTGAAGAGGTTGGCAAGAGGCTTGCTGATGCCCACGGAATTAAATATCTTGCTGTAAAGTGTGATCTTGGTGTTAAAGAACAGATAGAGAGCCTTGTTGATGCAGCTATGAAGGAGTTCGGAAGGATTGATATCCTTGTGAATAACTCCGGTGTAACCTGGGGAGCGCCCACTCTTGAGTTTCCGCTGGATGGATGGGACAAAATATTCAATGTAAACGTTCGCGGAGTCTGGATACTGACTCAGAAAATTGCGAATATTATGAAAGAACAGGGAGGCGGGAAAATTATTAATATTTCATCGATCTTCGGTTCAAGGGGATCTCTTGAGATTGCTCACCCTGCGGTTGCCTATAACTCATCAAAGGCTGCAATTGAAATTCTTACAAAGAATCTTGCTGTGAAACTTGCTGACCATAAAATATATGTTAACTGTATAGCACCGGGCTTTTTCCATACTGAAATGATGGGGTATGTATTCAAGCCCGGTATGGAGAATATGCTTAATGCCATGCTTTCAGTTATACCTCTACGCAAAGCAGGGGAGGCTGATGATATAAAGGGGCTTGCAGTATTCCTTGCATCGAAAGCTTCAGACTTTATGACAGGAGCGATTCTCCCGCTTGACGGCGGTATGGCTGCGAAGTAGTAGTTACAGTTTTTATATGAAAAGGGCTGCCCGTTGAGCGGCCTTTTTTATTTATTTTAAAAATTTAGGACTGTCTATAGCGGTTAACGATTGAATTAGTTCTCAATGTCATCTCCGCGCAGGCGGAGATCCATAATTTTAAAAAATTGAGTGCTATCAACAATGGATTAGCTGCCAGCTCTTCCTGCGGTCGCCCACAGCCTTCACGGGGATGACATTATGTATCGAATAACATAAGACAGGCTTAATTCATTCGTGAAATGCTATAAACGTGTTTATAGTAAGGGTAATTTTTAAAGAGTTTATTCTTTGATTTTGAAAGGTTCATCAGATAGCGCCATATCCGCCGAGTTCACATAACTAAATGTTTTCTTAAACTGGATTATCATGAAAAAAACAATTATTCTTATTCACGAAATTTATGGCATTACA
>DINC01000038.1 GCA_002425885.1 Spirochaetia bacterium UBA5550
TATACAACTTAGATACAAATTTCAACTCCAAACATTACCGCTTTTAAAATCCCGTTATCGCCACTTTATAAAACATTGGTGACAACTTGTATGCTTCATCGAGTAATAAAGAGAAATCTTCTTTGTGTAACTCGACCTCCCTGAAATTATCTTCCCTCTCCATGGTTTGAAATACGGGATTCTGCGAGTTATAGTAACGTCGTTTCCTGGCCCAGTTGAAAAAAAATCTCAAAGCAGCGAGATTACGATTCACAGTCCCCGGCTTTAACCGCTTACCTGACTGGACCTCTCCCCGCTTTGTAAGCATAACACCTTCGCGTCATAGTTTAAAATCTTTGTGTTGGATAATTGTATAATGGATTGATAATGTGAATGTCAATTATTTTCCTCATCATTTTACGTATAGTCTATACCGAAATCTGGTATATGAAATTCACGGAATTCAAATTTCATTAGAACCCCCGGGTCTTTCTGAATTGACTTTCACAATATTCTATTTAACTTATAATACATGACAGCCCAAGCTCATGAAAGACTGATATTGCCGGAAGGTGAAGTTTCAATGGCACCACTCCCGAATATAACTGATAACCGCCTTACCCTGAAAGAACCGAGATATCAGCGACCTGTATTATACATACCGGGAAAGTTAAGCAGATTATTAAGACATTAACTGAAAGCAATCTGATACAGTGAATAAACTCCATTCATAACACGGAAACAAATTGCCATCAGACATTAAACTTATGAAGATTCGGATATCCACGGACCTCCGTATTTCCACTTATAGGCAAAAGCTTTATCCTCAACAATAGCTATAAGTACTGGTCTGATAAATCCTTCTATTTGTGATACTGTGTCTTTAAAATCAGCAATTTTATCATCAACTCCTGTTTTTCTTATAAATGCTTTCCACTGAGTCTGTTTGAGAGGATCTTCCCGGAAGGAAACATGAAGAAAAACAGGGTCTGCAGGTATTGCGGTCTCACGCTTGTTAAATGTACTTCTAATTGAGTCAGACAATATCCTGCCATCAAAGTTAAAAACCTCCGACATCACTCTGATATCATAGAAATCTTTCATTCTGCTGTTAATGATACCGAGCTTTACCATGGCCTGAAGTTTCTCAGCAATGACACTTTCCGGACTATACCCTTTGATCTCAGGAGCAGGGAAACTGAGCATGGAAGGATACTTTAATTTAACAGGTTCAGCCAGAACAATATCTCCAAAGCCAATATCAATTCTGAAGAGAAAGCTTTGCATTGCCAAGGTTACCTTTTATCTTTATTCTCGTCCCTCTGTAATCCGCTTCTTCAGTAATTGCAGTTATATCAATATCATCCGGATTAAACTGAACTCCATCATCCTCAACCGGCGTCTTGCATATTTCTGTGAATACCCCTTTCATTGACTCAAGATCATTATCTATAATCCCCAGGAGGTCTATATCTCTTGTCGGCCTTGTCTGCATCCCCGGGATATCCCACAGGATAAACATCAGAGCCCCTTTAAGTATAAATCTGTCAGAGTATCTGCTGCTTGATAACCGGTAAAGAAATCTTTCCATTGCATAATATTGCAGAAGTTCATTAAAAGGACGGTTCGCTTCTTTTGCCTTGTTCATCAGTTTCTGGTGAACTGATTTACTCAGATTAATCTCACTCATATAATTGCCTCAATATATGGCCTGATTATCCTGCTGACCCGGCATATCTCTGCATAATGCATAAGTTTATCGATACTTCTATCCTTTCTCTCCATGTATGACCGGAGAGCCTCTGTTGCTGTATCGAGGCCTATTCTGTTTCTGAATTTAAAGGCGTCAGCTATTGTCTTTTCCATACAGTATATCTTCACGGGGATATTATCAATCAGCTTAGTCTCTATGCCCTGAGCGTACGCATCACCGAGGAACCTGAAGACCTGTATTGGCGGATAATCAAGCTTTGGTGTTCTTGCTCCACGGGGAAGAGCTATTTGGACTTCATGCGGGATTTGAAGAGTCAGCTCATAAAAAGAGAGTGCCGATATAAGACAAATAACTCCCCCCGGAACTCTCCTTGCGACAGAGATAAAATCAGGGTTTGCCGGAAAAGAATCATCTTTAAGCCTGTACAATCCACGGCTGACCTGTTCAAGAATTCCTTTTTCGTAAAGTGAATATAGAGTTGACGGATGAACCCCGGCATTAATTGCATCCCCGGTACGCATAATTCCATCATTATTTCTGAATATTGTTACAGCATTATCAAATCGGTTTTTCATATATAACGTATATACACTCTTGATAAAAATGTCAACACTTATTAATAAGTGTATACGCTTTTATCAAGATGTGAACTCATATTAATCCTGAATGCTACACAAATTCAAATTTCTTCTCTGAATCAATTAACAATTCTCTTCGACTACTTCCAGCTTTTAACAAGATCAACAATAAGCCTCAAGCCGTAACCGGTTGCATTTTTCGGCCTGTAACCCCGTGCCTTTGAATACCAGGCGGTTCCTGCTATGTCAATGTGCGCCCAGGGAGTCTTCTCCACAAAATTTTTAAGAAATATTGCTCCCGAAATTGTACCAGCATTCTTCTCCGCTGCCATGTTATTTAAATCAGCCACATCGGATTTCATGCGCTCCTCGTAATCATCAAAGAACGGAAGCCTCCAGAGTTTTTCTCCTGTTCTCGCAGAAGCCCCCTCAACAGCAGATGCAAGAGCATCATCAGTGGAGAGATATGCCGCAACAGTTTCGCCGAATGTAACAACGCAAGCACCTGTGAGAGTGGCAAGGTCTGTTATAACATCAGGCTTAATTTCCTTCTCCATATAGGAGAGAGCATCAGCCAGTATAAGCCTCCCCTCTGCATCGGTATTACCGATCTCCACAGTTTTGCCGTTGTATGCCTTAAATATATCCCCTGGCCTGTAGGCGTTACTGCTGAGCATATTTTCTGTCAGAGGGATTACCGCTGTGACATTTTTCTTCAGCTTCAGTTCCGCAATGCTTTTCATTGAGCAGAGCGCAGTTGCAGCTCCAGCCATATCGCACCTCATTGTCTCCATTGAACCGGAGGGTTTCAGATTCATCCCGCCTGAATCAAAGGTTACCCCTTTACCGATGAGCCCGAAAACCTTTTTACTGCCGGGATCACCTTTATACTCAAGAACAACAACTCTCGGTTCAACCACACTCCCCCTGTTTACAGCAAGGAGAAGACCCATCTTTTTCTTTGAAATCTCCTTCTTATCAAAAACTTTACAGGTGAGCCCCGACTCCTTTGAAATTTTCTCAGCAAGCTGTGCGAATGTTACTGGATTAACTTCATCTGTTACATCATTCACAAGGTCACGGCACAGCCATGTATTAGAGGCAATTATCTCCGCATCTTTCAGCATTGAGGCTGCGGATTTGACCTCTGTATAAAAATCTATTTTTGTAAGAGGCAGCTCCTTCTCTTTGTCAGATTTATATTTATCGAATGTATAGTTCGCCAGAAGAGCCCCCTCAGCTATTGCCTGAAGAACAGTCTCCTGCTGAAAACCTTCAATTAATGGTTCAACAACTGTAACAGAGCTTATCTTTTTAGACATACAGAACCTCACTGCTGCAGCAGCACAGTTTCTCATAGCCTCCTCATTGAGCTTTGTGACATCGCCAAGGCCGCATATAACCACCCCCGGCCTCTCCTTCATATTAAAATAGAGGATATCTGATGCGGATGCTTTAAAGGAAGAAAGATCGGCATCTTTCACAAATTCAGCTCCACGGAGCCCCGATATCAACGCGTAATCGCTCTTTGCTTTATCATCAATAAACAGGACAACATGTTCATCTTTTTTTAATTTCAACAGATCGTTTCTGTGAGTTACTTTCATATATTAACCTCATAATATAATTT
>DINC01000040.1:0-3503 GCA_002425885.1 Spirochaetia bacterium UBA5550
CCCGCCTTCGCGGGAATGACATCACGCATCACTTCACCCTGCATGTCTCCTTCACGTAAGCAATTGCAGACCGGGCTGCTACCGCACCCTCACCCACTGCAACAGCAATCTGAAGAAAGCCGCCGGTGCAGTCACCTGCGGCAAATATCCCAGGCGCATTGGTCTTCATATCCCTGTCAACCTGGATAAAGTTCCCCNNACTCAGTGATAATCCCGAGGCTCCTTGCAAAGTCGGTTGATGAGGCATCACCAAGAGCAATAAATATACCCTCAGCATTAATCTCCTCACCATCTGCAAAAACAACACCCTTCAGTGTATCATCACCTTTAAGTTCCTTTATACTTTTCTCAATAACTGGAATATTCAGTTCCCGCAGTCTCTTCATATACTCAGGTGTTATTGAACTCTCTTTACCCAGTGTGCATATTGCCACATCAGGGGTGTAGTCTGTAAGTTCTATTGCCTGGTTTGCCGCATAAATCCCTTCACCTGCAACAAGCACCTTCTTCCCTTTAAAGAAAAACCCGTCGCAGCTAACACACCAGGATATACCCTTTCCGTCGAACCTGTCCACCCCCGGAATGTCAGGCTTTTTCCTTGAAACACCTGTTGCAAGAATCACAGAACATGTCCTGTATTCCTCTTTCTCTGTTTTTACTATATACTTACCTGTATCATCAAAGTGTATGGCAAGCACCCTGTCACAGAGCATCTCCGCACCGAATCTTTTTGCCTGGGTTACACCGCGATCAATAAGCTCCTTCCCTGAAACAGTCTCATGAAAACCGAAGTAGTTATCTATATCATAATCACCTGCAACCTTGGGATCGCACCCCAGAAGCATTGTCTTAACCCCCCCCCTTGCTGTATATATTGCAGCAGAGAGTCCCGCAGGCCCCTGCCCTATAATCAATGTTTCAACATCTTTCATCTGGTTTCTCCTCTGTATTTTATCTGTATCTATCCGTGTTCATCTGTGTAAAACATTTTTTTAATTTATAAACTTTGCGCCTTAGCGAGAGACACTTCTTACTGAAATTAAAACCAACACTTAATATTGATCTTTTCTATGTACAAATTGTTNNTTACACATCCAGCCTTAACTTTTCCTGTTTAAATCTTGACAAATTAGATTAAAAGAACATGATGAATATATGAATAAATCATTCAGGCGTTCACTATATGAAAAAAGAAGCTAAACAGGAAGAGATCTTCCGCAACACACTCAAAGTCTTTGCAGAGTACGGATACAAAAAGACCACCATTGAAGATATAGCAGAATCAATGGGGATGGCAGTGGGTACAATCTATCTTTACGCAAAGAATAAAAGGGACCTGTACCTTAATTCCGTTGCCTGGGGCCTGAACCTCTGGCAGCAGAGCGTTAAAGAGGCAGTGATAAAAGCTGAACCGGGCGGCCCACTTGCTAAACTGGAAGCCTTATGTTTCAGCGCATATAATTACCTCTCAGGAGATCCCATTCTCCGTAAAACCCTTGAACGGGACCCTGAACTACTCCCTCTATTTGAATCGAAAGATCCCTATCTCGACATCAACCGGCAATCAGTTCTGATGCTTAAAAGCATACTTGCCGAGGGTGTTGAATCCGGAATCTTTGAAATACCTGACATCGACGATGCGGCAAAAAGTCTTTTCTTCATATATATCATGTTTGTGCAGAAGACCTATATAGCCACAGAGGGTGATGCTGTGAAGGGGATGTTCAATATAATAATAAATCTTATGATTAAGGGGCTTCTTAAAAAATAGAAATCTAACCGGGCAGCATGGCAGTGCCGCCCGGCAGATAATAAAAAGCAGGAGGTTACACATGTCCGATACACATGCTTACCTGAGTTCAGGCTGGCGCGATGAGGCGCTTCGCCGTCTACAGTCAGAGATCCCGCCGGAGAAAATGAACAATATTACCACTTCCATGTCAAACATTTATAAGAATTGCCCTGACGGAGTGGAGAAATTTCTATTCATTGAGTGCATCGACGGAAAAGTCACACGGGTGGAAACCGGGGAATCTGAAGCCCCGGATGCGGAATTTAAAATCACAGGTGATTACGAAACCTTCGCAAAGATATCCCGTGCGGAATTAGGCTCCCAGAAAGCTCTTTTCCTGGGTAAACTGAAGCTTAAAGGGAACATGGCAAAGGCCCTTAAACTCGCGGCACTGGCTGACAGGATAAACAAGGTTCTGTCCCAGATACCGGCGAAGTATTAGGAGGGAGCCATGACCAGAATACTTAATCCCAATGACCCGTACTATATCGATAACCCGGGCCGCGTAAAAGCAATCCAGAAGGAGATGCATAAACGCGGCATTGACGTATACCTTGGATCACGGGTACGCACCCACAGTTTTATATTAGATGCATTCTGCCCCTGGAGAAGCTATCTTGTAATACCCGCAGAGGGGCTCCCTACTCTCTTTACATTCGTCATTGATGCGCTGCGTCTCGGCGACGAGACCTGGCTTGACGAGGATCATGTAAGGGCTTATGCTCCAATGGGGGGGATGGACCAGGTATCAGCAATTACAGATTTTATCAAAGACGATCTTGGACTCTCAAAAGGTCGCATCGGCTACGAGGATGGAGTATCCACTTACACAGCAGAGGGTAACCTGTCACACTGGGAGTTTACACGCTTCAGTGATGCTCTCCCCGGCTTTGAATGGATCAATTCGCATGATATAATCGACTCCCTTTCAATCATCAAAGATAAAGGGACAATCGAGAGGTTCCGCAAAGCTTCACTTATTGTTGACGAGGGGCACAAAGCTGCACGTGCTGCACTTGAAAACGGCGGCTTCAAAGGGATGACCGAAACTGTAATCGCAGGTATTGCGGCACTTGCTATGCGTAAAGCAGGGAGCGTGTCGGAGTGGAACTTTGCGGGACTCAACGAAATCTCTGCGGGCTACCGCACTGGTCTTGGAGCGTGTACACCTCCTACCACAAAGGAGATTAAAGCAGGCGAGCCGCTGATGCTGGATTTCCACGCAATGTTCCAGCTTGCACTGGGGGACCACTCGCACAACTATCTCATAGGCCCTGCAACAAAGAGGCAGAGGTGGCACGCTGACAACTTCGTTGACCTTGTGAGCACAGTGCTTGACAACTACAAGGCAGGGGCAAGCCCCTCATCTTTAGCTGAGATACTTATGAACAGGGCTGAGGAGCGGGGCTGCGCAGACTTCCTTGTTCCAGGGTGTGAGCATGGAATAGGTCTCTTCGGTGACGAGTGGAGAATCGGCGCAACTGCTGATGGCCCCATACCGTACTGGACTGACCCTGATCATGTATACAGCGAGAACGAGATGGTTGTATGTGCCATGCAGTACGCTGCACCTGCTGAGGGTATCGGCTTCAGGTACGAGAATGATATCCTGATATTAAAGGATAAATGCGAATATATGTCGAAATATCCGCTGGCTATTGAGGAGATTTCGTAGGGTAATAACCTGTAGAGACGTACAATTGTACGTCTC
>DINC01000040.1:3571-4029 GCA_002425885.1 Spirochaetia bacterium UBA5550
TATTTTTTTATGTTGACACTTTTATCTTTCGAATAACAATGGTTATATCGATTACATAATTACTTCTACTATTACTTTCCTCGTTTATTTCCCGGGCAAATTTCATAGCAGTTTTTAATCAGGTACTTCGAGAAGGGGTTTCCCCATATCAAAAGCACAGGAGTCACAAGATGACACAATCACAAGGCACAGTTAAATGGTTTAATGATCAGAAAGGTTTNNTTTCGTGCATCATTCACGTATCAATTCACAGGGTTTTAAAACACTCCCTGAAGGAGCTGAAGTTTCTTTCGATACAGAAAGAGGCGAAAAAGGCCCCAGAGCTATTAACGTAACTCTTATCTAATCATAAGATTACAGTTAAAAAAGCAAAAAAAGCTCCCTTAACAGGGGGCTTTTTTTATTTCTCAATTCCCTGTTGAACTATCCCGGTTTTTTATTATTATTAAACTATAATA
>DINC01000147.1:0-2643 GCA_002425885.1 Spirochaetia bacterium UBA5550
TTTTTAAGTCACTGTAACTTTATGTAATATACTGACAATAATTTTATTATAGACTTTTTTCATAATGCAAACAATAATAAGTTCAGTGAGGAACCATGATTAACCTGGATTATTTCAGGGAAAAGTCCGGAAGGATAATCCCTTATATTGCAACACTTTACTATGTTGAGATCATATATCTGATGTTTGTTCTGAATTTTATGCTGGGGAAAATTCCGGCTGTTACGGCTGGAATTACCCTTGCTGTACTGTTAAGCTTTCAGATCGTTGCACTCTTCAGCAGGAGAGACCTGAGCAGAAAGATACAGCTTTTTTTTATGGATATTCATTTCGCCTATTCAGTTGCATTCATTTTCAGCAGAATTACTGCTGACTTTCCCCTCTCCGGAGGTGATATGTCATTGACATTCTTCAGGGGATTGGCAGCACTCGTTGAACTCCCTATGATAATTATTCTCACTGATGAGTTTATAATCAGCAGGTACAGGTGAGCCGCCTTATTACATGCAGTAACTAAAATTTTTTATGATGACAGTACTACTGCCGGAATCCGTTCATAGAGTTTTGTATCTATAAAAAGATTAACAAGATCCGGATCAAGTTTGTTCCGCTCTGCCTCCTCCCTTAATATGATGAGAACTTTATCAAGCGGGACCGATTTTTTATAAGGCCTGTCCTGAGCAGTGAGGGCATCATAGATGTCTGCTATTGCCATCATTCTCGATTGAAGAGATGTTGCTTCACGTCCGTTAAGCCTGTCAGGGTATCCGGTCCCGTCCAGTTTTTCATGGTGGCGCAGTGCGATCTCCGGAATGTTTTTGTATTCCGGGGGCCATGGGATTTTACTTACAAACTTATATGTCTCAATTACATGGCTTTCAATCTCAATACGTTCCTGCTCGTTCAGGCTCCCTCTCTTTATCCTGAGGTTGATCCTGTCAAGGTCAGTTAGTATGTCGAGGCTGTTTCCGGTAATATCTGTGCATTCAATTTCTGCGATCTCGCCAAGTATTCCGGACAGAACAGAATCTGGGTCAAGGTCGGTTATTGTCGGTTCATTGAGCCTGATCAGCTGTTCTTTCATCTCAGTTACGCGGGTGAGTTTTTTTATCTTTTCCTCATGAGTCGATGAAAGAAGTTCATCTGAAGGTTTGTTGGATGCCAGGCTTTCTCTTATTATTTCCATCTCTTTCGCGAAAAATTTGAGCTCAATATAGCGGTAGAGATAGTCGAGCCGGAGTTTCAGATTTTCAAGATCCTTGGGGTAAAGTTTTTTTGCTTTTTTAAATATATTCAGGTCTATGTAAACCTTGCCGAAATCATGGAGGAGCGCGGCAAATTCCAGTTCTTTTATGTCGGTTTCAGTGAATTTATATTTACCGAGATATCCGCTATCAACACTGTTTACAGCCATGGCCATCTCTTTGCATATAAGTGCGACCCGGAAAGAGTGACCGGATGTTGCGGGGTCCCGTGATTCTATTGCGGTTACCGACGCTTTGACAAATTCTTCGAACTGCATCTGTATCTGGTTTATAAGCCTGTTGTTTTCAATTGCAATAGCCGCCTGTCCGGCTATTGCCTCAAGCAGTGAATTATAGCGTTCATCAAAAGTTACCACATAGCGATCAAAGTCGGCTTCTGTTTCAAGTTTTATTTCAAAAGCTTCATTTTCATATTTTCTGATCCCGGATAGATCCTCCTTGCTGTTAATCAGCTGAATTACACCTATTATCTGGTCAAGGTGATTTTTCATCGGAACAACAAGCATGGAGCGGCTTATGTAACTGTGCTGCCTGTCAAAATACGGATTGAATGAATATGGAGCAAGTGCATCTATCATGTATGCGTTCGGCAGATTAAGAACCTCGCCTGTTACAGCTACATATCCTGATATCGATTTGTTGTTCATCTCCATGACAAATTCCTCAAGAGGGATCTCCCTTGAGAAAGTGTGAGAGTATTTGAATCTCAGTCTCTTTCTGCTGTTTTCATCCTCTTCAACAAGATATATACTTCCGCCGTCGGCGCCGGTTATTTTTTTGCTGAGATATAGAATAAGACGCAGTAGTTTCTCCATGTCCTTTTCACCGGAGAGCGACTTCCCGATATTGATGAGATCCTCCTGGTCTCGCTGCGCGTCGACGAGTTTTGTGTAGTACCAGTTTTTTTTCTGCTCATTCTGAAAGTGTTTTTCTATTATTGAAAATGATTTCTCTATTATAAAACGGATTTTTGATTGAGATGTTTTTTCATCTATAAAATCGCTGATATGATAAAGGCGATCAAGATTATGATCGGGAAGTGAACTGTCATCGCCCACGAGAAGCATCTGGTAGAAAATTTTTGAATAATCAATAAGATTCATATGCCTGTAAACTGTTTCGTATCTGTTGAGAGGTATGACAATGAGGCAAAGCAGTGTGGTGTTTTCAGATTCAAGTATAATAGAATCTATAGTTTTTTCTACATTCCCTGTTACTGTGATGGTAATCCCGGTGTCTGCCGGGAGTGAAATACTCTCTGAAAGCTCTTCAGCAACAAGGATTTTTTTTATTACATTTTTCTTTTCGCCGCGCATAAACATCATTTCCCCGATAATTCTTTAACAATAATAACTCTAAAACAGCACTTAAACAATTT
>DINC01000147.1:2663-9119 GCA_002425885.1 Spirochaetia bacterium UBA5550
GTTGTTTATTAATGCAACTAATAATTCAATTTTGAGTGTTTAAATCAAAATGTTTTGCTGACTGTATGTTCAGTAATTTCCTGAGAAGATTAATGAACATACAGTCAGGTGCAGGGTTCCGGTGTTTACGGGGAAAAATTTTAACAATCGGAATTCTTATAAAAGAGCATTATTTTATTCGCAGGCGGCTTCCTTCAGCATTGTTATATTAGCCTCGCCGGGTGGTACCATGGGATAGACATTGTATTCAGTATCAATATGCATATTCAGAAGTAGCGGCCCCTTTTGATTAAGATAATCTTCAGGCCTGAAAGAGCTGTGCATCCCGGCGTCTATGCTGACACTTCGTATCCCGAAGTGATGTGCAACTCCGGCATAATCTGTTGCTGTCCGGAATTTAGTGGCGTAATAGTTCCCTTCATAGAAAAGCTCCTGCTGCTGACGCACGAGTCCCAGCTGCCCGTTGTTCATAAGGATTATTTTCAGGTTCAGGTTAAGTTCTGCCAGTGTAGCCAGTTCCTGAATATTCATAAGTATGGAGCCGTCACCGGTGAAGCAGATAACCTCTTTGTCGGGATTTGCATAAGCCGCGCCGATTGCGACTGGGAGTCCGAAGCCCATTGTTCCCAGACCCCCTGACGTGAGGAAGCTTCTCCCTCTTGCAAATGGATAGTTCCGTGCTACCCACATCTGGTGCTGGCCGACATCTGTTGTAATGATTGCGTCAGGTGAAGCTGCTGCTGCAATTTTTTTAATTATGCTTACGGGGTGGTTCGGGAGATACACAGGTGATGTATCGTTAGCTGCTTTAACCAGTTTTACTGTTGTAAGCCACTCTCTTCTATCTTTTTGTTCTATATGAGGAATTAGAAAAGAGAGTATTGTTTTTGCATCACCGCTAATCGGTATTCTGCTTTTCTTTATCTTGTTGATTTCGGAAGGATCAATATCAATATGTATCAGAGAGCTGTTACTCGCGAACCCGGCAAGTTTACCTGTTGTCCTGTCTCCGAATCTCGCACCGATACATATAATAAGATCAGCATCATTCACAAGGAGGTTCGTGCTTACATTGCCATGCATACCCAGGAGCCCCAGGTAGAGTTCGCTATCATGTCTGAATGCGCTGAGCCCCATGAGTGATACAGCTACCGGTATGTTTCCGGTCTGAGCAAGCTCTTCAAGCTCACTGAAGGCTCCTGATGCGATAATTCCTCCACCTGCGTAAATTACAGGTTTTCGCGCTCTGTTAATCATCTTTGCGGCTTCAATGATTGACCTTGTGTCGGGATCTGTTTTTTTAATCACGGTCTCATCTCCGGCATCGGATACATCAACCTCCTGCATCTGTATATCCTTTGGTACATCAATTACAACGGGGCCCGGCCTTCCGGAAACAGCAACCCGGAATGCCTCAGCCATTACACGTGGAAGTTCAGCTGCATTTTTAACGAGATATGAGTGCTTTGCAATGGGGAAAGTGAGGCCGTATGTATTAACCTCCTGAAAAGCATCTGTTCCTATCAGGGGGAGAGCTACCTGGCCTGTGATTGCAATAATAGGTACAGAGTCGAGATTCGCGTCAGCAATTGCCGTAAGGAGGTTCATTACTCCGGGCCCTGAGGTGGCCATAACAATTGCCGGTTTCCCAGTTGACCTCGCCATACCCTGAGCGATAAAGCCTGCACCCTGTTCATGGCGCGCCAGGATATGAGTAATTCCGCTTTTGAACATTTCATTATAAATCGGGAGATTTGTTCCTCCCGGTATACCTGTGACAACATCAATCCCGTGATCCTTAAGAGATTTTACAATAATTTGTGCTCCATTCATTTTCATACCCGGCTCCTTTACTGTTAAAATAAAAAAGCCCCTGCCGGTTTGCACCGGCAGGGGCTTTGCTTTTATTATATTANNACCCTATGGCGCAAACCTGTATGTATCTGCACAGACGACCACGACCACGATGTTAACGAGGTTTAATGCTAATAGGGATGTCTGTATCAGTTTTTTCATATAGATTTTCCGTTTCGGTTGCAATGAATAAAAGTAATATCCTGATTCATGTCAATTTTTTTTTATTTATCCTGAATTTTTTTTATTAATTTTTTCCTTTGAAAATATTCCGCACTGTATCCATAAAATCTGAAGGGAGAATTACAACTTTGCTCGACTGGGAATCACTGATTTTCATAAGACCCTTAACATACTCCTGGCCAAGAAGATAGATAAGGGGATCTCCACCTGTTGATTTTAATGATGTTGCAACTGATTCGATGGCATTTGCCTCAGCCTGTGCAAGCCTCTCCCTGGCTTCGGCATCACGGAGAGCTGATTCTTTCCTGGCCTCTGCTTCAAGGATCTGTGCGCGTTTGAAACCTTCAGCTTTCTTTTCCTGTGATTCTCTCTGGGCTTCAGCTTCAAGTACAGTGGCCCGGCGCTCCCTCTCTGCTTTCATCTGGAGTGTCATAGCTTTCAGAAGATCTTCCGGCGGTACTATGTCTTTAATTTCAACACGGGTAATTTTTGCCCCCCATGAGTCTGTTGCCTGATCAAGTATATGAAGGAGCTCCATATTGATCTTGTCTCTTGAAGAGAGAGACTGGTCTAATGACATCTTACCCATGATCGAACGGAGACTTGTGAGCGCCAGGTTGCTTATTGCAAGTTGAAGGTTCTCAATTCCATAGTAAGCTTTATAGGGATCCAGTATCTTATAGAAGACAACACCGTCAACTTTAACAGAGGCATTATCCTCAGATATTATACCCTGCGGCGGAAGATCCATTACCTGCTCCCTTATATCAATCTTCTGTGAAACACGGGAGAATATTGGATTTATAAGATTAAGCCCGGGATTAAGTGTTTTTGCATANNTTTACCAAATCGCTCAACAAGCCAGTTTTCAGCCTGTGGTACTATCCTTACACCTTTCAGAATGAGAAATACCGCGAGTATTGCAACTGCTAATACAAAATAATTCATTGTTACCTCCCTTCATCTTTTTTCACTATTAGTTTTATTCCACTGGCCTCAAGGACCTGGACTTCATCATTGATTTCTATTACACCGGATGATTCGGCTTTCCACTTAGTGAGACCGTGATACGGTTCATATAGATCTACTTCTCCCGGTTTTCCAGGTTCAATGCGCGTGATGCATTTCCCCCGGAGCTTAAAGAGGGTGGGGTCACGCTGATCGTCATCCGTATCGGGATGGAGCTTTTTTTTAAGCACACCGAACCAAAGTGTTAAAAAGAGAATTGATGAAGCAAAAAATATCAGCCATTGGATCGCCTCAGATTCAATTATACCTGTAAAGCTGAGAAGTGCGGTGAGAGCTGCCCCCAGTCCGAACCAGAATATAATGAAGCCTGGAGCAACTATTTCCACAGCCATCAGGATTACACCCACAGCAAGCCATATAAGCGGTGTCATGAATACCTCCGGTAATTATATAAAATTATATATTCTGTGCTGATAAGTCAAGAGTATTGAGGCTTATTAAGTGTAATATTTTAGAGTCGAATTTCATCAGATTTTATCTTGACTATCCCCTCTGCTGAAATGTGATTGACAATAATATAATATATCGCGGTACGGGTAATTCCGGATTTTATTATCCGGCCAGGACTGGTAATTACTGTATCGCCAGGGGAAGCTATGTCAGGTTCATTGCGTAATACTTTTTCCGGAATTCAGCGTTATGCTGTTATAGCAGCTTATGCTGTATTTATTGCTATCGGGCTGGGGATAGGTATCTGGTTTAACTGGGTGATTATCGGGCAGATAGGGATTAACAGATTTATAGGGTATATTCTGATTCTTGTTTTATGCTCCGGCTGCTGCATAGTGTGCCATGAGATACTCAGCAGGGATGAAGCAGGGGAAGCCCGCAGGTAGACTCCTGCTGCTGATTATTCTGTCTTTATAATATTCTTGACATCTGTCTCAATGTGAGCTGATAATCGGCCTTCTGAAAACCGGGGGAGCGGGTGAACATGCCTTTAAAAAAAGATGAGATAGATGAACTTGTCCGTAAACTGAGGGAGAGGTATAAGGAGTACTCTGATAAACATAACCGCACATGGTTTGATGCAGAGGCATTCGACCAGCGGCTCTCCCACGCCATCAGGAGCAGGATGAATATGGAAGGTTTCATACTTGCCGAGATATCAAACTTCGAACAGCTGAAAGAACGTTACGATAAAAGAAAGAAGGATAAAGAGAATTCATTCTCGAAAGAGGTCAGCAGAATCATTGAGGAGAACACAGCAAGGATAAAAAAATATCCCTCGATTTTATTTCATCCCCGTTGCGATATGGAGATATCTCATTTTTACGGTGCGCTTTCTTATCTCACTCTGGATCTTTTCCCGATATTCTGGTTACTTGCAAATGACGGTTCAATTAAAAATATGGTAAACAGCATTGAAGAGAGGCTTGCTTATCTTGCTGTTCAGCGCGGAGAGAGACAGCCCGGAAGAATTGCTGATCATATACTTATGCTGAACAGGCCCGGTGTGAAGGATATTGAGATAGAAAAGGACAGAAACGATTATCTGAAGGAGGGGGCTTTTTTGCTCCATGAGGTGATAGATTTCTGCGACAGCCTGATGCAGCTTAAAAACGACCAGTGGAACTATCCGATACAGTTCAGGAAACTCTTCATTGAGGAGGATCGCAGGAAGAGGGTGTTCGCTAATTTCCGTGATATGACAGGTTACGGTGCAATTATAAAAATCAGGGAGTTTGCGGCTGAGGTAATCGAGGATTTCCGGCTGGCAGCCTTCAAAAAAAATGCTTAAATTTTTTTGATGCAGATCAGGGTGATGTCGTCATTCTGCGGCCTGTACCCGTTGAATTCATAGAGGTTCCCCAGCGCATGATGCAGAATCTCTGAAGAACTTAAATTCTCTGTACCGTTGAGACTTTCGATCAGCCTGTTTACTCCGTACATCTCCTGGCAGTCTGTTGAATGCTCTTCAATTATACCGTCAGTATAAAGAAACAGCGAGTCCCCTACAGACAGCTTTATTATCTCCTCCCGGTATATTTCATCACTGAACAGCCCAATCACCGGGCTCTGGTTGCCTGTGAGTTTTATATCTTTGCATGAGTCCCGGCTGATTATTCCTTTAGGGTGCCCCGCAGACAGAAATAGAATTGTATCTGTGTCAAAGTATATCTGCACAATCTGAGCTGTACAGTAGAAGCGGAATTCTGAAAGCTCTGCGAAGAGAACTTCATTTACCTCCTTCGCGATGTCCGAAGGTTTTTTCCCCGGAGCGGATTTCTCCCTGAAGAGGGTCCTTACCTGGTTCCCCACATAGGATGACGAAATCCCGTGGCCTGAAATATCGCATAAAATAATCTGGTATGTGTCCTCATCGAGAAAGAATCCGTCAAAGAAATCCCCTGAAAGTTCCTGAGCCGGCATGAAGGAGAAAGATGTATCATATCCCTCGATTACGCTGAAGTCGGGGAGCTTTGACACCTCAAGCTTGCGGATTATATTGATCTCTTTCCTGTAGGAGTCATTGATGTTTTTGAGTTCATTACGGAAAGAGATATTATCATTGAGAAGATTTATGTAATCGACATAGAGTGAAATCAGCTCCTTCTCGTTGTGGCTGAAAAGGGTGGATTTTTCAAGCAGTATATAGCCGAATATTGAGTTTTTGAATTTTACAGAGAGCATTGCGGAGTAGATATCACTCTCCCCGCGTTTGCCTTTGAAATATTTAATATTATGCTCGGTACTCCTGAAGAGGTAGTCCTGTTTAAGCAGTTCCTTGAACGGGATGAATGCAAAATTATTTGTTTTAACTTTTTGTGTTATGCTGAGAGGGATGCTGTTTCTTACTTTCGCAATCTCGATATACCCGACTTCGATTATATCAGATATTAACTCAGCGCCGATAAGGGTTGTGTCCGCGTCATTATTATTCAGGGAGTTTTTAATAAAATCGCTGAGCCTGAGGATCTGTATATTCTGATCAAGCTGTGACTGGTACGCAATGCGGAGGTTTTCACGCACAGACTTTACGTTGTCAAATATTTTCAGCTTTGACAGCAGTTCGTACTGTACAAAGGGCTTGCGGAAATAATCGTCAGCTCCGGCATCATAAGCCGCTTCAATTGTTTTATTATCTGTCATTGATGTGAGTATAATAAAAAAAGATTCCCTGAATTCCTGACTTTTTTTTATCTCACGGCATAGATTGAGTCCGTTCCCATCAGGAAGATTTATATCTAGGAGAAATACATCGGGCCTGAATGACGGCAGGGTCTCAAGAAATTCCTACACTGTAGATGTGAGAATAATTGAGCTGCCCGGAAGGCTCATCTTGATATACTCCCGCCATACAGGATCGTCATCAAGGACAAGGATTTTTAAATTTAAATTATTTTCCGGGTTCATAGGTTTTGAAAATAAATATAACACATTATTTTA
>DINC01000043.1 GCA_002425885.1 Spirochaetia bacterium UBA5550
ATTTTAAGATTTATTATACAATAAAAAGGGGCGGGAGTTACCCCGCCCCGAAGGCTTATTCTTAAACAGATACAGCCGGTAACAGTTAAGCACTAAGTTTATTTGTGCGCACCCATATTTTCTGCTTTTCAGCCATTTTCACAAGGTCGTCTCTCACTGCGGGGTGCGCGATATTTATCAGCTCCTCAGCCCTCTGCCATGTTGATTTTGCTTTCAGCATAGCAATTCCGTATTCAGTTACAACATAGTTCGTGATACTTCGCGGAACTGTCACTGTTGCTCCCGCAGGCAGGGTAGGAGTTATTCTTGAAATAATATGCCCGTCTTTTTCATTGGAGGATCTCAGGCATATAAAACCTTTCCCCCCCACAGATCTGTAAGCTCCGAAAATAAAATCGAACTGCCCGCCGGTACCTGATATCTGCCTTACACCGGAAGATTCAGAACATACCTGTCCATAAAGATCCACTTCAACTGCATTATTGATTGCTATCACATTATCATTCTGTGCAATCCTGAATGGATCATTTGTGTAACTTACAGGGTATGTCGCGCAGACAGGATTATTATCCAGGAAATCATAAAGCTTTTTTGTACCCATAGCAAAAGTATATACTATCTTACCTTTATCAATAGATTTAAACTTTCCATGTGTCTTGCCATTGTTATACATATCAACAAATGAGTCTACAAGCATCTCCGTATGTATTCCAAGATCCTTCAGGTCTGATTTTGCAATCATGGCGCCAACTATGTTAGGCATTGCACCAATACCAAGCTGAAGACATGCTTTATCAGGGATTTCATTCATTACAAGTTCTGCTATTTTTTTATCAACATCAGAAACAGGAATATCAGGAAGTTCAATGAGCGGCCTGTCATCACCATGAACAATATAACCGACCTGTGATATATGGATTGATTCACATGCTCCACCCAGACACTTTGGAAGAGAATTATTTACTTCAACAATGACTATTTTCGCAGCTTCACACATGGCAAGTGTTATTGAATTGCTTGTGCTGAGATTAAAAAATCCCGCCTTATCCATGGGACCCACTTTAATCATTGCAACATCAGGAACAACGTATCCTCTTTCAAAGAATGTAGGCCCTTCATGATATGTAAGAGAGATATAGTTGCAGAGATTATTATCATGAGACCGCCTGCTCGCAGTGCTGAAGTGCCAGTCGTTATAGATAAAATGATTTCTCCCGGGATCCTGCTGAACTACCTGTGGGACATAGGGGCAACAGACAGATCTTACCTCTACATTATGCAGTTCCTCTTTACGCCGTGCAAGAGCAGCATCAAGTATATGAGAATTCATGACAAATTCTCCATAATGCACCAGATCTCCGGATTTAACTACTTTTACCGCTTCATCAGATGTAACCGTTTTTCTTTCATATTCAGCTTTATAAGTCATACTATTACCTCCGTAACTGTTTTATATTTATTCGTATTCGCTTAGAACACTGTTGCCTATTACGAGCCGCTGGATCTCTGAAGTTCCTTCATAAATTTCAGTAATCCTTGCATCCCTGTAAAGACGCTCAGCAATATAATCTTTCACATACCCGTACCCGCCATGTATCTGCATACATTTATGTGTGCACCTGTGCGCGCACTCTGAAGCATAAAGTTTTGCCATAGCAGAATATCTGGATGCTTTCCTCCTGTCTCCCGTGTTAAGAAGTTCCGCTGTTTTATAAATAAGCAGCCATGCTGCTTCAATCTCGGTAGCCATATCAGCAATCATAAACTGAATAGCCTGAAGTTTAGAAATAGGCTTTCCGAACTGTTTCCTCTGGTGCGCGTATTCAGCTGCTGCGTCAAGAGCTGCCTGTGCGATGCCAAGAGCCTGGGCAGCGACTCCTACACGCCCCCCGTCCAGAGTATGCATGGCAATTTTAAAACCATCACCCGGTTTGCCTAAAATATTCTCCTCCGGGATCTCGCAGTTATCATAAACCATCTCTGTTGTTGATGAAGCACAAATACCAAGCTTATCCTCAACTTTCCCCACTGAAAAACCCGGTGTGCCTTTCTCGACGATAAAAAAGCCGGTGTTTCTCCCTTTCTGGCCGTCTTTATCTGTCACAGCAAGAACAACGTGCACGTCGCAAACAACGCCATTTGTTATGAAATTTTTGCTGCCATTAAGTATCCATTTCCCGTTCTTAAGCACAGCAGTAGTCTTTGTGCCGCCTGCATCTGAACCAGCCTCAGGTTCGGTGATTGCGAATGCGCCGATATGTTCTCCTGAGCATAGTTTTGGGAGATACTTCTCTTTCTGCGCTTCAGTTCCAAAATAGTAAATCGGGGATACACAGAGAGAGTTGTGTGCAGCAAGTATTGTGCCTGTAGACGCACAGTACTTTGACAGTTCACTTATGGCAATTGAGTAGCTTACATAATCCATCCCTGAACCATTATATTCTTCAGGGTAAACAATACCCATCATCCCCAGTTCACCGAGCTTCTTTGTAGTCTCCATGGGAAATCTGTGAGTTCTGTCAATCTCAACCGCCTGTTCTTTAAGAACTTTTTCTCCAAAGTCACGGCACATGTCCCGTACCATCTGCTGCTCTTCAGTAAGTTCAAATACGCTCAATTTAAGGAGATTGCCTGACGCTTCACCTGTTTCTGATGATTCTTTATCCAGCCTTGTGTTCATATAAGCCTCCGATAAGATTTTTTTATAATGTCATAACATGATAATACATATAACATTTGTTATGCCAATCGGGGGATTACATATATGTTTGATGTGTTGATTTATATTTTTTTCAATAAAAGATTTTCTTAGAACGGCAATGGAGTATTTTCGGAAAAAGAGAGTAGGGGGAGCCCCTATGCAACAGCAGATTTAAAAACGGCTGGTAGCAGATTAGTAATTCTATTTCTGCCTGGTGAGTTCCCATTGAGATGCGTGCTGGATTAATTCCGTGGCGTTTTTAAGATTAAGCTTTTCTTTTATGTGTTCCCTGTATGTATCAACTGTCTTTATACTGAGCCTCAGTTTTTAAGCGATTTCACGGGTTTCGTTACCCTGTCCGATAAGTTCAAATACCTGAAGTTCTCTGTCTGTAAGGGAGGAGAGAGCTGTGTCATCTATGCCTGTTCCTTTACCAATAGCTTTTTTAAGAAGCCTGTCCTTAATCCGGTCGCTTGCATAGATCTCATTTGAAAGAACAGTTCTTATAGCTTTAATTAAAAGTTCAGATGCCTCCTGTTTCATGATGTAGCCGATTGCTCCTGCTGCAAATGCTCTTTCCGCGTAAAAAGTTTCATCAAACACTGAAAGAACAAGAATCGGGATGTCAGCATTTATACGCTTGATATACTTGATAAGATCTATACCATTCATGTCACGAAGAGATATATCTACAATAACTATATCAGGCCTGTTATTTTTCAGAAACTCAAGGGCTTTTTCGCCGCTTTCAGCTTCGCTGCACCGGCTGATGTCATCAAGTTGTGATATCAGAGTTGAAAGGCCCATCCTTACAATGGAGTGATCTTCGACAATAAGTACTGTGTGCCGTTTATTCATTGTTCGAACAGCCATATATTCCTCTCACGTGTTATTCTTCCTGAGTCTGCATGTTACAGTAACACCGCAGCCATCACTGTTGTTCCCTATATAAATCTTTGCACCGACCATCTTTGCCCTGAACTTCATGAGTTTGAGACCAAAACCGCTGCTCTCCCTGAAATTCTTGTCTTTAAAACCGCAGCCGTTATCTGTAACTTCAAGTGTAATATCATCGATGCTGTTCCGGAGCAGTATTGTGATGGTATCCGCGTCTCCATGTTTAACAGCATTATGCACAGCCTCATTTGCGATGTAATAAAGTTCTGTTGCTTTAATTACATCAATATCATCTTCTTCATTTTCCTCTTCGAAGCTGCAGGATATTTCATATATTTCACTTACCGAGGTTGCAAGGTTTTTAAGCGTGCTGGGAAGGCCTTCATAATCGATCTCAACAAGGAAGAGGCCTTTAAGAAGTTTTTTCGCCAGAGATAAAGACTCACTTATAAGATCATGTAGTTTCCGGATATCTTTCATTTCAATGGTTCTGCCGGTCTGCTTCTTGATTTCAAGTGTGCGGATAAGAAGAGAAATTCCTGTTAAGTACTGAATAAGGTTGTCATGAAGAAGTTCACCAACCCGCTGCTGTTCGCGTTTACTGATTTCATTTATCTGACCGAGAAGATAGTTATACTCTGTCATGTCAATAAGCGTGACAACATACTGCTGCGGCGCAGGGCCAAGTGCTGTAAGACAGTAGACATCTTTAATTTTACCATCAATATCTTTAATACGGAATTCACTCTGGTTGATTAAAGAAGCTTCATCTGCCCCGAGTTCCCTGGCGTTTTTCCTTATCTCTCTGACATATTCCGGTATTACAAAATCCTGCCATGTCATCCTCCCTTCTATCAGCTTTTTAGAATAACCGGATAGTTTAACCATGCCATCATTAACAAGTACAAGGAGATCATTTTTGACAATCCCCATTGCAGAGCCTGAACTTTCGAATATAGTTTTATACATCTCCTCCGAAAGCCTGAGCGCGTTTTCAAGCTGTTTCTTCTCAGTTATATCAAAAAAGATTGAAATGATACAATTGACACCATCAAGCAGAATCGGTTCAGCAGAATAGATATAATTATGCAAATCACCATTCTTGTGTCTGAACCTGATCTCAATATTCTTGATAGTCTGCCCCTGTCTTAGCAGAGGAATAATCCTGTCTCTGTCGCCCGGAGGCTCCCAGATATTAATATTAAATACAGTGCTACCTATAATGTCAGACCTGACATAGCCCGTATTACGGAGGAACTCATCATTTACCTCCATGATGAGTCCGTCATCAAGCGATGTAATGCTGAGGCTGATTGGTGCAGCTCTGAATGTCCGGGAAAACTTCTCCTCCGAAATACGCAGAGCCTCTTCAAGCTCCTTTCTCTCAGTAATATCAAAAAAATTTGAGATAATACAGTCAACATCACCAATCCTGACTGGTTCGCCGGAGTAGATATAGTTGTGCAGTTCGCCGTTCTTATGCCTGAAGATAATCTCCCTGTTCTTCACAGGCTTCCAGTTTTTAAGAGGAGCAAGTATCTTTTCACGGACTTCCGGTGTTTCCCATATATTGATTCCGAAAACAGTGTTCCCTTCAACCTCTGACCTGGTGTATCCCGTGTTTCTTAAAAATTCATCATTAACCTCAACAATCCGCCCTTCGTTAAGTGTGGTAATTGTAAGACTTATTGGCGCGAAGTGGAAAGAGCGTGAATACTTTTCAGCGGAACTGCGGAGAGCGTCATCATTCGGTATTGCCGGTGAGGATAGCTTACCTGCCTGAACCTGTCGTGGAGACAGTTCATTCTTTGCTGCCGAACATATTGTTATATACTCACCGGACACATAATCAGTAACCCGATCTGAAATATCAGAAATAATGCAGTATATAAACTGTTCGGAGTTTAATGTTTTCTTAAGAAGGTTGATACCGAAAGTAACAGCACGCCCCATGGAATCGAAAGTCGGAAACATGATACATTTACGCAGTGAACAGTTTTCTGATGTGAGTATCCCATTTATATAATCCAGGGCTGTAACTNNTCCACTTCATCCTGCGTAAGAGAGGATCTGTATATATCCTTTATGATATTCCAGATGTACTGTTCGAGTGTTTTTTCGGAGGGGATACCTGTCATGTTGTGAACAGTATTATTCCAGAGTTTTATTCTCCCTTCTGAATTAATTACAAGTATACCGTCACTTATGAATGACGATATTTCAGTTATAAAACTGAGCATGCTGTCTGATATGTCGGGTGAAATATTTTTTTTTAAATTCATTACAGGTTACTTTGAAATTTCATTCTCTGTTTCCTGCTTCCTGGTGAGATTTTTATTTAATTTTAAAATAACTAAAAATAGAGCTAAGGCAAGCATTAT
>DINC01000042.1 GCA_002425885.1 Spirochaetia bacterium UBA5550
TGAATATACAGAATGTAAAATACCATACAATTAATATAATCGCAGTTACAATATTTTCGCTTGTTTGTGCTTTAACGCTCAATCAGATTGTTAAAAGTTTGCTTACGGTCTACCCGTCAGAAACTCGAAAAAGCAGACTAACCGCACGATCTAATAGCAGAATTATCAATGTTGATATTAATAAAATACTTGAATCCGGATTTTTCAGAGTAGCATCCGAATCAGATAATTTAACATCCGGCAGCGGAGAATCCGCCTCTCAGTTGACAGAACTCAAACTGCTTGGTACTGTTACCGGCCCTCCCGGAATTGCACGGGCAATGATCCTCAAACAAGGTGAAAAACAGGCCGAGATATTTAAACTATGGAAAGACGTATACGGATATACATTATCAGGAATAGACTCATCCAGGGTATATCTTAAAAGAGACAAAACCTCCTATACTCTTGACATGTATGAAAAAAAGAATGTTGCTGCCGCAAATAAAGGAATTCCGGTTAACACGGCACAAACCGGTGATGTAAAAAAAACTATAAGCCGTGCCGAATTTCAGCAGAAAATGCTGAACAATATTGATAACGCGATGCAGGGAGTAAAAGCCGGCCCATACAGGGTAAATGGACAGATTGAAGGATTTCAGCTTATCAGGATCAGACCTTATAATGTTCTCTATGATTATGGTTTGAGAAGCGGAGATGTTATTAAAAGAATAAATGGTAAAAAAATAGACAGCACTGAAAAACTGTACAATATGTGGCAGGGATTTAAAAATGAATCAAAGCTTACGTTTGATATAGAAAGAACCGGTAAAATATTAACTCTGGATGTGAATATTACAGATTGACGGGATAAAGTAATTATGATTATTAAAAAAACAGCAATTCTTTTTACGGCAGTTCTGATAATGCTGTGCAATGTCCTTTCCGACAATGCTGATGTAATGGCCGCAAAAAAAGCTAAAGACAGCAGCTTTTCACTGAATTTTAATGATGTTGAGATCTCCGAATTCCTTAATGTGATGAGTCAGCTCCTCGGCAAAAATATAATACTTAGTGATAAAGTTAAAGGTAAAATATCAATCAGTTCCGCAAAAAAAGTACCAATTGATGAAGCTTTTGATCTGATGAAGTCGATTCTTGAAATTAAAGGTTTCGCAGTTATTGAAACAGCAAACCTTATAAAAATTGTCCCTGTCAAAGACGCTGTTCAGAAAAACATAGAAGTTATAATCGATGGAGATAAGGTTAAACTTGAAGATGAAAATGCGGTAACCTATCTGCTGGAAATAACCAATGCTGATGCAAATGAATTAGCCGCAGTTCTTAAAACAATTAAATCTCCTGATGCGGATATTGTAGTATATAAAACACTTAACATGCTGATTTTAAGCGGGCACGGCAGTGAAATAAACGGACTGATTAAAGTTGCAAAAACTCTGGATAAAAAACCTGCAGAAAACGATTCCGGTGATGCGGTAATTGATGAGGGAGCAACAATTCATGTTGTGCACCTTGAAAATGCTGACGCCACAGGTCTGGCTGAAGTTCTTTCAAGAATACCATTTTCACAGAACGCTGTTGTTAATACGCAACCCATACAGGTTCAAACAGCCGACCCGAAAGCTAAAACTTCAGGCGGCACAACACAAAAAGCACAGCAGCCGAAACTATCAATCATCCCGAATAAGGAAACAAACTCTCTGATAATAAATGCTTCCGCTGCCGAGTTCAGGGAAATTAATAATGTAATAAAGCAGCTCGATATGGTAAGACCGCAGGTTCTTATCGAAGCAATCGTTGTTGAAGTTGATGCTTCATCCAATTGGGGCCTTGGTATTAACTGGGATATGGGGGGGCAGAAAGGTACTAATATGTTCGGCGGCTCATCGGGCATGGGGGGATTGCCGAGTTTCACCAATCCCACAGGATTAACAGACAAGACTCTTGCAGTTCCTATCACAGCAAACACATTTACACTCGGCTATGTCCGCGATGCTTCAATTCTCGGATTTGTGCTTCTTAATGCAACTGGCCAGGAACAGTCAATCAATGTGCTTTCGACACCTCACATTCTGACAATTGACAACCAGGAGGCAGAGATTAATGTGGGAGAAGAGATTGCTATAACAACCAATACCCGCGTTACAGAAAGCGACAGCATATATTATACGTATGAGTATAAACCTGTGGGGCTGAAACTGAAAATAACTCCTCATATAACAAAGGGAGAACGGATAACCATGGATTTCTTCCTTGAGGCCAACTCTGTTCTTGACCAGACTTCAACTGCAACGAGCAAACCGCCGGACCTTGGCAAAAGAGATATGAAGACCAAGATTTCCGTGCATGACGGCATGACAGTTGTTGTCGGAGGGCTTATACGTACTTCTAAAAAAGAGACTGAATATAAAGTTCCGATTCTTGGTGATATACCTCTGCTTGGCTGGTTCTTCAAAAACAAAAGCAAAGAGGATGAAAAAACCAATCTTCTTGTTTTCATTACTCCAAGAGTTGTTACTGACCCTGAAAAAATAAAAAAGATTACTGAAGAAAAAGAACAGGCATTAAAAAAGATTCAGGAAGAAAAGAAGNNAAGAAGAAACAGATCGGTAAAATTCTTATTGATAAAGGGAGGATTACGCCTGAGCAGCTTCAGGAAGCCCTTCTTCAGCAGCAGGGAACAGATACAAAAATCGGTCAGATACTTTTAAAGAAAAATGCTATTTCTGAAACAGATATCCTTGATGCCCTTGCAATGCAATATGGTATTGATTATAAAAGTCATCTTGAAT
>DINC01000316.1 GCA_002425885.1 Spirochaetia bacterium UBA5550
ACCGTATAATTATAATATTATAAAGCTATTATGTATCTGTTCCGGGCAAGCTGGTTTAAGGAACCATTCCATCAAATATAAAAATATCTTAACTGAAAGAAATAATGAAAACAGATATGGATGTAAACAAGACTGACGGCAGAGATGAAAAACTGCGAAGCATATTCCTTGCTACCCCTGTGGGGATTGGTATGGTGTGCGATCGGGTAATTCTTGAAGCAAATGATACACTCTGCCGGATGACAGGTTATTCTAAAGCGGAAATTATCGGAAGAAATGCTTCGTTCCTCTACCCGACCATGAATGAATATAACTATGTGGGTGAGGAGAAGTATGGCCAGATAAAAATAACCGGTGTCGGCACAGTGGAAACGCGCTGGAAAAGAAAAGACGGAACAACAATTGATATAATACTCAGCTCTGCACCACTTGACAGAAATGATTTTTCCAAAGGTGTAACTTTCACGGCCCTTGATATAACGGAGAGAAAAAAAACTGAACAGGCACTTGCAGCAAGCGAAGCGAAATACAGGACACTTGTGGAACTTGCAGTAGACGGAATAATGCTTGCTGATCAAAACGGAATTATCACCGCAGCCAATTCAAGCTCCGAAACAATCCTCGGGAAAAAGCAGGAGGAATATATAGGGAAACATATAAGCACCCTCTTTACCCCTGAGAATATCAGAGACCACCCGCTGAGACTGGATATACTGCAGTCCGGTCAAATCGGCATCAGTGAAAGGGATATTTTAAAAAAAGACGGTTCTATTGCCAGGGTAGAAATACACTCAAAGATGATGCCGGACGGAACATACCAGGCGATATTTCAGGACATAACTGAACGTAAAAAAAATGAACAGGCCCTTGCTGCAAGTGAAGCGAAATATAGGGAGCTTGTTGAACTTGCTGTTGATGGAATAATGTTAGGTTCAAATGACGGATTAATTGTAAGCCTTAATTCCCAGATGGAGAAGATGACAGGCAAAAAGAGAGAAGAACTAATAGGCCTCCACATAAGGGAACTCTTCACAGAAGAATCACTTCAAAAAAAGCCTTTGCAGTTTGACCTGCTTAAAGAGGGGAAAACAATAATAAATGAAAGAATCATTAAACGTGATGACGAAGTTATAATTATTGTCGAGACCCACTCCCGGATGATGCCTGACGGAACTTTCCAGTCCATTTTCCGTGACATCACCGAGAAACATAAACTTGCTGAAAGCATTCAGCGTGCGCAGAAACTGGACTCTCTTGCAACACTGGCCGGCGGCATTGCTCACGATTTCAACAACATGTTAGGCGGGATGCTGGGCTACATCGACCTTGCCCGCAACTACAGTAAAAGAGTGGAGGATACGGCGGAATACCTGGACAAGGCTATGACCGTCTTTGACAGGGCAAAAAATCTTACAGGTCAGCTTATGACCTTCGCACGGGGCGGCGACCCGTCTCTTAAAATAGAGAGCATTGTCCCTGTCCTGAAAGAATACACATCTTCAGCACTCAACGGTTCAGATATAAAATGCAGTTACTCCATTCAGGAGGATCTATGGTATGCAGGAATTGACAGGTCACAGATTGGCCAGGTAATATATAACATCGTTACAAACGCAAGGGAATTCATGAATCCTGAGGGAGAGATACATATTTCCGCGAGCAACATAACCAGGGAAAAAAGCAGTCCGGGCCAGCTTAAACCGGGGAAATATATCAAAGTAGAAATAAGTGACAGCGGTACCGGAATACCAAACGATCTGCTGCCGCATATATTTGACCCTTTCTTTACGACAAAGAAAAAGGGGAACGGACTGGGCCTGTCAACCTCCTATTCAATAATACTGAGACATGGAGGCACACTTGATGTGGAATCCCTTTACGGAAAGGGGAGCAGGTTCTGGTTTTACCTCCCGGCTGTGATACCTGTATCTGAGGATATCGCTTCACCGGAAACTGTGACACATAAAGGGAACGGAACTGTATTAATCATGGATGATGAATACTTTATACGGGAAATAATATCACAGATGCTTGAACACATGGGTTACAAAACTTTTCAGGCTGCCTGCGGTAATGAACTGCTGGATTTATATAAAAGCTATAAGGATAACCCTGAGCTTAAATGTATAATTCTGGATCTCGCAATCCCCGGTGGTATGGGGGGGAAAGAGACTGTTGCTGAAATCAGAAAACTTGACAGCAAAATCCCTGTATTTGCCTCAAGCGGATATTCAAGCGACATGGTAATGTCCGATCCCGGCTCTTACGGGTTTTCAGACAGCATAAGAAAGCCCTTTACAATAAATGAGCTCTCCATGCTGCTGAATAGACACCTTAATCGTTAAACTACTTTCCGTGGTCCTTCAGATAATTTTTAACAAGCTTTGAAAGAGCCTTATCGCGGGCTTTCCTTTCAAGCCTCCCCTTTTCACTCTTCATCATCTCAAGGTTGTTCATCTCATTCCGGATAGTTATATAATTCTGATACCTTTCATATTCAATCTCACCTTCAGAAACAAGCTTAAGTACCGCGCAGCCCGGTTCATCAGTGTGAGAGCAGTCCGTGAACCTGCACCGGCCAGCGGCGTCAGCGATCTCCGTAAATGCCGCATCAAGAGATTCCGTGTCTCCATAAGGCCGCAGCTCCCTGAGCCCGGGGGTGTCAATAACCATTGAACCGTTATCAAGATGAAAAAGCTCCCTGCGGGTAGTGGTGTGCCTCCCCCGTTTGTCATCTTCACGAAGAGCACCGGTTCTCTGAACATCTCTTGCTAAAAGGTTATTGATGAGAGCCGANNCTGTTTTAGCGCTCACCATGAGCACAGGGATATCTCCCGCAACTGCCCGGGCCGTGGTGATAAAATCAGCTCTTTCATTTTCAGAGCAGAGGTCGCACTTGTTGAGTATAATTACAGGTTCAGCACCTCCGTCACTTACCATTACGATATATCTCTCGATTCCCCGCTTAGTAAAGTTCCTCCCTCCGTCAAGAGACGCAACAATAAACATTATATCAATGTTCGAGGCGATAACCTGCTCGTCGAATCTCTTACCAGCCGCTAACCTTGAGAACAGACTTTTCCTGTCAAGAACTCTCTCTATAATCAGAAGATCACCCTCTCCCCGAAGCAGCACCCAGTCACCAACTGCCGGGTAATCTGCACGGCCTGCTGCAATATACTGAAAATGCCCCGATACCTGAGCATTGTACCTCCCGGTCTCTGTTTCCACTTCATATATATAACCCGCTTCCCCCACAACTCTACCCGGAACAAGCCCTGAACCGCTCCACCTGAGAAACCACTCTTCGAAAAAACCGCTCCACCCCATATCTGAAAGTTTCATTTCACACCTCCCGGATGCTTATACTGAATGCCTTCTCCTCGCCCTGTATTAATCGGCAGCGGAGGCGCTGACGCAGGTTTAACCGCAAGCGTCATAAGCTCTTCATGATTGTCATCACCGGCAATCCTGTTTGCACGGATAAAACCGCACTTCACGCATCTGTGTATGAGAGACCACTCTCCATCACCCTTAACCCATATACCGATGGGTTCCATAAGCCCCCTACACACCGACATTCTGTCACCTGTGCGTAGATCAACATGTCTGCTCCAGAGGCATTCAGGGCAGTGATTTCTATTTAGTGTACCGCTTTGCGCGGTTAAAACTCCGCTGCCGCATTTTCCGCAGATAAACGCATTGCTTTCATTTTTATATGTATAATCAGTTCGCGACATTGTATTCCTCTTAATAATAATTAAAAATATCAGAAACAGCAGCAATACAGAATATTCCCTGTCTCTGTGCCTGTACGGCAAAATTAAAATTATGGAATATGATGACCTGCTCTGTGTACACAGAGTGCAATTAAAGGATAGACTCGAAGTATGTAATTCGCGGAAAAAATTTTAAAAATAAAAATCTGTCCGAAGTCAATCCCTGAGCAGGAACATCCCTCTAACAAAATCCAGCATAAAAACTCCTTATAAATTGTATTACATAACAAGTGCAAAAAAAGGTTCAAAATGTCAATAAATATAGTTAGTTACCTGCCATTTTATCATCACCGCGTTAAAACAGGTAAAAAAATACCCCTTTTATCTTGATTTTTTAAAGACTCAAAGCATCATGTAACCATGTTTAAGAAAGATCAGAAAAACATAATCCTGGACAGCATAGCTGACGGAGTTTTTACCGTGGGTATGGATTTCAGGATTACTTCAATAAACAGGGCTGCTGCTGAAATCCTCGGAATCGAGGAGGAGGAAGCCATAGGTAAACTCTGTTTTGAAATCTTCCACGCAAGCATCTGCGAACACTCCTGTGCCCTTAAAGAGACAATGAGCACAGGGAGAAACATAATAAACAAAACAGTATATGTAGTAAACTCAAACGGGGAAAAAGTCCCCATCACCGTCAGCACTGCCCTGCTGAGGGATGAAAACGGTGAAATCATCGGAGGGGTGGAAACCTTCCGCGATATATCAACACTTGAAGCCCTGAGAAAAGAGATCGAATCAGGGTACACCCTTGAGGATATTGTAAGCAGAAGCAGGCACTTCAAGGAGCTATTCGCCATAATGCCGGACATTGCCATAAGCGACAGCACTGTCCTTATTGAAGGGGCAAGCGGCACAGGTAAGGAGCTTGTGGCGCGCGGAATCCACAACCTCAGCAGCAGAAAGGGTAAACCCCTTGTGGCAATAAACTGTGCAGCAGTTCCGGATAACCTTCTGGAATCTGAACTATTCGGATACAGGGCCGGAGCTTTCACAGATGCAAGGAAGGATAAACCGGGAAAGATAACACTGGCTGAAAAGGGTACACTCTTCCTTGATGAAATCGGAGAAGTTTCCCCTGCTATACAGGCAAAGCTCCTCCGCTTTATACAGGAGAGGGAATATGAACCTCTCGGGAGCACACATCCGCTCAAGGCTGATGTAAGAATAATTGCTGCAACAAACAAGAATCTCCTCAATGAAGTCAAAAACGCAAATTTCAGAGAGGATCTCTATTACCGGATAAATGTAATCAATGTGAAGCTCCCCCCTCTCTCCGCAAGAAGAGAGGATATTCCACTGCTGATTAATCATTTTATCAAAAAATTCAACAATCTTAAAGGAAGAAATATCGAAGGGGTCACTGATGAGGTAATGAATCTCCTGATGGATTACGGATTTCCGGGGAATGTTCGTGAACTTGAGAATATAATTGAACACGCATTTGTTCTATGCCGCGATGTTTACATAGGGTTAAACCATCTCCCTCACCATCTGCGCACTGCCGAAGCAATCTTCGACGAAAACCTTACACTTGATGAGGTTGAAAGAATTTATATACAGCGTGCTCTTGATAAATTTGGCGGGAACCGTTCGAAAGCTGCTGAATCATTAGGTATAGATCCCTCCACTTTATGGAGAAAAATGAAAAAGTTTACTCATGACTAAAATTGTATTGATGATTTACATGGATTGAAATTTTATGTCACTCGTCAATATCTGTAGTATTTTTGATACAG
>DINC01000187.1 GCA_002425885.1 Spirochaetia bacterium UBA5550
AAAACATGTAATCCTGCGTGTATAAAATTCTCTTATCATAATTATCAACTAAAACAAATTCCATTTTTTTATCAAATTATACTCGACATTATTACTCAAGAGTCGGCAAATCAGGCTACGGTTAAATCATGAACAGCTTATCCAGATATCCTACAGAGGATGAATGCTTCAGCATCATCCGTCAGCACGACATGCTTCCGAATATTATTGAACACTCTGTTCAGGTTAAGAATGTTGCCATTGCGATATACGATAATCTACGCGAAAAAGAGCTCATAAGCAGAGAACTGCTCATTGCAGCAGCGCTTCTGCACGACATAGCGAAGACCCGTTCCATACAGAACAGAGAGATGCGCCATGATCTTATTGGAGGGGAGATGCTCCGGGAAATAGGGCTAAATGAAATCGCTGAGATTGTCGAGAATCATGTAGTGTTCACAGGTTTTCTTCCTGAAGGTCCCCTGACAGAAAAAGAGATTATCTACTACTCCGATAAAAGAGTGATGCACGACAAAGTTGTTAATGTCCATACGCGGGTTGATGACCTCGTTGAACGATACGGCATTAATGACAAAGTCAAAGAACTTATTATCAGAAACAAGGAATTTGTCCTGGAACTTGAAGCGAAGATTGAACGGAACATGATCACCAATATGGAAACAGCCCTTAAAGGATTATGAAAAAATATTTAATACTCGACTGCTATGTGGATGAACCGGCGTGCCTTGGCGTGCCCCCGTTCATCTCCCCCTATCCCCGATATATATACGGAGCGCTTGTGTGCGCAGGTGTAAACCCGGGAGCCATCTCCTACCTCACAATTGACAGCATGAGGGAGCAGAACTTTACTTTCACTGAAAATTATGACCAGGTATTTCTCACGGGGGGCGCTGTTGTTCCCGGAAAATATCTTGGAGCAAAGATCGGCACACTGGCTGAAGTTAACCGTATCATCCGCCAGAACAGGAAGGTCCCCATAGCAGTCGGCGGGCTTATTAACCGTGCGGTGGATCGTGATACAGGTATTGTCACAGTTTTAAAAAATGACATAGAAAAATACGCGTTCACCCTTGCATCCGGTGATGCTGCTGACATGCAGAGGACTACCGATGAAATTGCTGAGTGGTCTTCAGCAGGTGCAGAAATTGTGAAGAAGCACCCATGGTTCCCTGATATTATCTGCGAAATAGAGACAGGCAGAGGATGCCCTAGGGAGAAGCACTGCTCTTTCTGTTCAGAGGGGCTTATTGAGAAAATAGAATTCAGAAAATCACGGGAAGTTCTTGATGAGATAGATTCACTGCTTAAATGCGGAGTGACCCGTTTCCGTATAGGGAGGCAGCCCGACATCATCCAGTTCGGAAGCCGCCTTAAAGAATTCAGAAACGGATTCCCTCAGCCGGAGCCTTCTGAAGTTATTGAACTTTTCAGTGAACTTAAAAAGCGGAAGGATTCCGGTGCAATACATGTGCTTAACGTTGACAATGCAAATCCAGGGTCAATTGTAAACTGGCCAGAACACTCGGCAAGGATACTTGAGATTATTGCAGCAGCAGTCACTCCGGGCGACACCCTCCCCTTCGGAGTTGAATCATTTGACCTTAACGTTGTAAAGCAGAACTCACTGAAGGTTACACCCGAAGAGGCTGTAATAGCAATACGTATTGTTAATGATATATGCGGAGGGAGGATCAATGGAATACCAGCACTTCTCCCTGGAATAAACCTTATCCACGGACTCAAAGGCGAGACCATGGATACTTTCAGGATAAACTATGAGTATCTTGCGCGCATTGCTGAGGAGGGTCTCCTCGTTAAAAGGATAAATATCAGGAAACTTCACCCCTACCCTGACACGCCGATCTACAGCGAGAAGCTGAAGATATCCAACGGCATGACCAAGCGCTTTGAGTATTACAGAGAAAAGATACGTGATGACATTGACAACCTTATGCTGCGTCAGGTCTACCCGGCAGGCACAATACTGCGTGAAAATTTTATACTCGAAACACGTGACGGCTATTCAATGGGTAAGCAGATATCAAGCTATTCAATTACAGTAAAGATGCCGGGAGAGCTGAAACTCCGGACATTCCAGGATGCAATCATCACAGGACACAGGGAGAGATCGCTCTCCACTCTACCTGTGCCCTTTAATATAAATACTGCGTCTGCCAAATCATTTGAGCTTATACCGGGGATCGGGAGAGAAAGAGCTTCATCAATAATTCTTAAAAGGCCGTTTGAAACACGTGAAGCTCTGCGGGAATTCCTGGACAACACCCCGCCGCAGCTTGCTGAAGCCATTATAAAAAACTCACGGGTGGAGACGGCTCAGTAGGCCTTCCTCACCTCGTCAGCTATTATATCAATACCGCGGCTCACAATATCATCACCCTGGGAATAGGTTACCCTGATGCATTCATGTCTGTGCTGCCACTCATCCGCAAGTCCGGGGAAAAAGTAGTGCCCGGGTACTATGAGCACGCCGCGTTTTTTCAGTCTCTCGTAAAGCGTATCGCTGTCGATCCGAATTCCCCTGAACCATATCCAGAGAAAAATTGCCCCCTCAGGTTTATGTATATGAAAGTCCAGGCCGTGGAGTTTCTCTTTAAAAAGAGAAACTGCTCTTTCAGCTTTACCCTGATAATACGGCCTGATTAAATCGCGGCTTATATCAATGATCTCCCCTGTGCGGACAATATGTTCAGTCAGGGTTGCTCCCAGGCTTCCGGGGGCAAGGTTGATTACTGCGTTCATCTGACTTACTGCACTTATAATCTCTTCGCATGCAATAATTATCCCTGTACGCACGCCGGGAAGCCCCAGTTTAGACAGGCTCATGCACATAATCACGTTCTCATCCCAGCGAGGTTTCGCGTCAGTGAATATTATATTGGGAAACGGTGTACCATAGGCATTATCAATAATAAGAGGTATTCCATGTTTTTTCGACAGCACCATGAGTTTTTCAATTTCGGTATCGCTTACGACATTACCCGTGGGATTGGTGGGGCGCGATACACAGATGGCCCCGATGTGATCATCAACCACAAGTTTATCAAAATCTATGCTGTACTTGAACATATTGTCGCCGGAAAAAGTAATTTCAGGTCTTATTGAAGTGAATATATCCTCACTGGAGAGACCGGCATCAGCGTAACCTATATATTCAGGCGTCAGAGGGAGGAGTATCTTTTTGAAAGAGCCGTCACAATATCTCCCGGAAAACATATTAAAGATCAGAAAAAACGCTGACTGGCTGCCGTTAGTCAATGCAATATTCTTCGCGGTTATATTCCACCCGTAAAGTCTATTCAGGAGAGCGGCAAGTTCCTCAAGATACAGCGGGTTCCCCTGTGGAGTATCGTAGTTACCCACACACTCTTCAAAAGCTCTACCTGACTCCATCACCTTCATCATAGAGTCGCGGAAGATCTTCTGCACTGCCGGTATATGGGCCGGGTTCCCCCCTCCAAGCATAAGCATATCTCTGTTGACAGACATCGCCTGCCCCAGGTCATCCATAAGTATATTTATACCGGATTTCTGACTAACCTTGTCACCGAACATCGAAAACTTCATAAAGAACCCCTGAATTGAACTGTTTATTACATTTCAATCCGGTGTTTCCGCTGTCAATGATTTTAGGAGTAATTAGATGAGTTTCAGAGCTTCCTGCCGATTATAACAGTAATGTCATCAGCGGCCGGTTCATCACCCGAAAATTCGCGTCTCCTCTGCATAATATGATTGAGCGCTTCAATCGCGCTCATCCCTGCTGTTTCAGTGAAGGCTTCTTCAATTCTTTCCCTGCCGAAGGGTAAACCTTCGTTGTTCCGGCTCTCAATCAGGCCGTCAGTAAACATCAGAATAAAATCCCCTGAAGAGATTGTGAATCTCACGGAGCTGTACTGCGACTTACGGGATGATATCCCGACAGGTTTACCCTTGAATCTCCCGTCCGGGTCAGAAACAACTCTCACCTTGCCGGTGCTGTTCTTCAGATGAAGGAGATCCGGATGCCCCGCGTTCACATATTCAACCATATTGTCCCTCATTCTGAGAAGAATCCCGGTAATGAAAATATTCACATCCTCAAGCTGTTCCATGAGGTCCTGATTAGTGGCGTCAATAATTGCGGAGACTCTCTTCCCTGAAAGCTTTTTGAAATTCCTGAATAGAACAGGCTTCGATAGAATAGTAATTAGCGCCGGAGCCACGCCATGCCCTGATACATCAAAGAGCGACAGCCCTTCGAGAGTTTCCCCCACTGTATAAAAATCATAAAAATCACCGGATACTCCGGACTTCGGCCTTGAGACAAAAGCAATATCCCAGCCGCTGACAACCGGAGGCCTGGCAGGGAACAGTGAGGCCTGTATGTCATGGGCAAGCTCCATCTCAATTTCAGTAAGAGACTGCTCGTACAAAAGCTTTCTGTTCAATTCATGCAGATCGGCATTGACATGTTCCAGCTCCCTCTTTGCACGCTGGGCCTTTCTTCTCTGCATCTCCATTATTTTCGCAGTTGCAGCAATCAGCAGATATGCAGGGAGCAGTGAGAATGTCAGAAAACCCTCCCGCTCAATAGAACCATTCTGCCCCCCTTTTGTAAGGGCATACCAGGTCACAAAGAAATAGCAAAAAACAGTGGTCATAGACATAAAGAGGGATTGAAAAAAAGTTGTGTAGGAGAGTACAATCGTAATAGCCACAAGTGAGCTGAAAAGCCCCAGAATTCGCAAATCCCCGAGAAGATAAATCCAGAGACAGAAAAAAACAAGGTAAAAAACCATGTCTACTGAAAAGACCATCCACTCCTGCCACACAATGAGCTTTTTTTTCATGGCAATAAAAAGAAAGAGTATTAAAGTAACAACGAGAACAGACGAACTGATTATAAGTGTCTCTATATAAGTTATCTGAGTAAGGCCCAGTCTGATAGCAAAAAATGTTTCAAGTGCAACAATGCAGTACCCGGCAAATACAAGCATCTGCCCTCTGTATAAAAGGTAGTACCTGTGAGAATTTGTTTCTTTAAAACAAAGAAACTTCCGTCTGCGTAAAATCTGGTTCATCACTCATCCCCTTCTCCTGAAAACAGGAACTGACACTCTATTTAGTCATCCTGAACGCACAAAGGCTTCAAAGTCAACAAATAAAAAGCCCAGATAGGCTTTTTTAACAAAAATAGCACTTTTTTTAATGATAAAGTGCACGATTTTATGAATTTCAGGGGAAAAGATTCATCAGAAAGAAAAATATTCAGAAATTAATACATAAACCTTGCAAAATTAATTAAATAAATGATTAATTTATACCCCCATTTAACTTAATCACAACAGATAATGATAAAACTATGGAACAGACAGAAACCTCAGATAAAATAAAAGAGATACTTGCACGGCTGCCGCAGGAGCCGGGGGTTTACCTCATGCATGACCATGAAGGGGGGATTATATACATAGGGAAAGCCAACTCTCTAAAAAAAAGGGTCTCTTCATATTTCATGAAAAAAGACCACGACCCGAAAACATCAATACTTGTTAAAAACATCCGCGACATTGAATATATAGTTACAGGTTCAGAGATAGAGGCGCTAATACTTGAAAGCAACCTGATCAAAAAACATAAACCGAAATTCAACATACGCCTTAAAGATGACAAACGCTACCCGTATATAGCCGTAACAATGAAAGAGGATTACCCTCGCGTTATCTACACACGGAATATCAACAAAGGGAATGACAGGTACTTCGGCCCCTTCACTGACGCAAAGGCCGCAAAGGGGACAGCAGCGATGATCAACACACTGTTTAAGCTGAAGACATGCCGCAGGCCTCTGCCGCTGAAGGATAATGAAAGGCCATGCATCAACTACCAGATAAAAAAATGCTCCGGCGTCTGCCGGGGAATTATCACAAAGGAGGAGTACAGGTCTCTTATTGATAACGCCATCAGCTTTCTTGAAGGTGATATGGACCCGGTAATTGAAAATCTCAACAGAAAGATGAAAGATTACTCCGCGAAAATGGATTTCGAAAACGCGGCGTCAATACGTGATATACTCTACGATATACAGAAGATTTCACAAACACAGCGGGTTGACATACAGACAATATCAGACCAGGACTGCATAGCATGCGGCATTTTCGGCGGCGAGGCCCTGGTTGTGCTCTTTGAGTTCAGGCATGGCATACTGACGGGGAGAAAGATCAGTGTTTTCGACAACGCGGAGTACACCACTCCTGACGAAGTGACCCGGAGTTTCATTCTGGAATATTACGAAGATAAAGATATTCCATCACGTATTGTAACAGAGGCCCAGGTGCAGGATTCCCCGCTTATTATGCAGCACCTGTCGGAGAAGAGCGGCAAAAAGATATCCCTCTCAATAGCACGCTCGGATGAAGACCGGGGAATTATCAACATGATACGGAAAAACATAGACATACTCGCGGTGGAAAGGAGGAGCAGCGAGGCAGCAGACCCGGCAATAGCCCTTACTGAACTTAAAGAAGCTCTCGCCCTTGACAGTGAACCTGAGGTTATGGTCTGCTTCGACATATCCAACACACAGGGCGATGAGTCTGTCGCATCAATGGTGCAGTTCAGATTAGGGAGGCCTGATAAGGAGGGTTACAGAAGATTTAAAATTCGCGGATACCAGGGGCCTAATGATCCCGGGATGATCCACGAGGCTGTATCACGCAGGATTCAGCACCTTGTCAACGAGAACCTTGAACTCCCTGATCTTATTGTAATAGATGGAGGCCCAACCCAGCTTTCACGCGCGATGGAGGCGGCATTAAACTTTGATGTGGATGTGAAAATTGTGTCACTGGCAAAACGCTTTGAGGAGATATATACATCTCCAACTGACGCGCCTGTACGTCTCCCGGAGGGCTCCCCTCCCCTTAAGCTTATGCAGAACATCAGAGACGAGGCCCACCGCTTTGCCATCACTTACCACAGAAAGCTGCGGGATAAAAAACTAACGGCATCTGAACTTGATAATATCCCTGACATCGGAGAAAAGACAAGGAAAGCCCTTCTTAAGCACTTCAAGTCTATAGAAAATATCGCCGGTGCCGATATTGATGAGCTTATGGCGGCTGAAGGGATAGGAGAGAAAACAGCGGAGAGGATCTACAGCTATTTTAACCCGGATGCGGCTGGGTGATTTTTTTATTCATCCGGTTTATTTTTCTTTACAAGATGGAAGCCTCTGTTTTTAATGCATTCATTGTACGGGGTGTGGCGCAGTCAGGTAGCGCACATGACTGGGGGTCATGTGGTCGCTGGTTCGAATCCAGTCACCCCGAATTTAAGCCCTGATTTATTCAGGGCTTTTTCATAACATCATTTAAAGAACTACCGGAAAACTTTATTCAATCTACGTT